>CAMDOP010000073.1 GCA_945903675.1 Crenothrix polyspora | reverse complement strand
GCTCATGAGGCCGCGCTAATATCTAGCAATATTACAGATTATCGCATGCACGACCACAGGCATACGGCATCAACTAACCTAAGAAATAGAGGTCACAATCATGATGCAGTAGAAAGCGCCTTAAGTCATAAAATGGTTGGTATAGCTGGCAATTACTCACACGCTCAATATGAAGAAATAAGGCTAAATATGATGCAGGATTGGGCTGATTTTCTCGACTCGATAATGACGGAGCAAACAGTAATACAGGCTACTTTTAGGAAAGCAGTATAATCACCTCAACCCGATAGGCTTAGCGGCTGACAAACTGGATTCATCCCCTAGTTTCGGGTTATTCCCTTTCAGGATGGTTTTCACTTTGGATGAGGTGTTGGTGTGGTAGAAGTATTTTTCAAAGGTTATGGGCAGTGGGCTTTTATAAATGATTTTGAAGAGCCCAGTTTTAAAAACCCGTCTGATATGCCCCCTCTTGTTCATTTAGTAGAATGCAGGGGTGTTTTTGTTTTGCCACATAATGAAGAAATTACATATATACACTTAGGAAGCCTAGAAGGCATTCATACACTTTTACCAAGTCTAACGCACCTAGATAGTCATTTAATAAGACAAATGCTCAGTGTTGACGGCAATACCCCTGATGAATTTTATTTTCGGATAGATACATCAAGGCCAATGGATATCAAAGTTATTGATGACGTTGAAATGATCGGCACTTCCAAAAATGCTCCCTCTTGTCTGCTAGCAATTCTTAACGATGCTAGTAGACGATTTTGGGGTAATGCTGACCCGAGCGAAAAAGACACGCACACAAAAAACGCTATTGTAGTTGAGTGGCTTATTAATAAAGGATTTTCAGAGATAAGTGCTCGTCAAGGAGCAACCATAATTAGGCCTGAATGGGCAGCAAAAGGGAACTATTGATAATATACCTATAGCCATTTAATCCCAGTAATGACGGCGCTTTAGGTTAATACCTACACCTATTTACTTCATTAATACCTACAATCCTTTCACCTATTTTCGCATAAATAAGTCATTCAAACTCCATCTGTAGGCTTAAGCAATCCCGCTTAAGCATATACCTTTCTAAAGGAATGAAGATGGCTATAAACACATTATTACGCAGGCCCTTAGTCTCAGGGCTTATTGGTAAATCAAGATCAACTCTTTATAGAGATATTCAAAAAGGCTTATTCCCTAAGCCTGTTTCTATTGGCGGTGAGCGAGTAGCATGGCCAGCTAATGAGGTGCAGGCAATCAATCAAGCGCGCATTGCTAGCAAATCGGATCAAGAAATTAAACAGCTTGTTATTGCTCTTGAAGTGCTGAGAGCTGAAGACGTAAATTCTTTAGCCCAAGTGCTTGGAGGTGTTAAATGATTACTATTGGTTCAGAAGATAATAAAAAAGTTGTAGCAAGTAAATTCGACCCAGCATCCTTGCGTTTATCTCAAAATTTTATGGGGGCATCTGGTGTTAAACGATTAACAACTACTATCCCTGTTAAAAAACCAAATAAGCAAGATTTTGTCCGCGTACATACTGATCCAGCTTTTCGCTTAGAAACGATGGTATTGGAACTTAAAGAGGAGCGAGAGACTTATCTTGTTTCGCAAAACTTGTGGCAAGAACTAATCGGCGAACTGGTCCCAAAAGTGCTGTTTACGGCCATTAATCGCCAAAAGGTTTTGTTTCTCTGGCCAGTGCGGATGCCTAATGATGATGGCCGCCATGATGAGTGGAACGCTTCAGCTTTAGATGCAGCAAAGTTGGCTCAAAAAGATTGGGTAAAAGTCTCGTCTAATATGAGTCTAGGTGCCTACGAAGTTAGCCAAGCATCTGGCTTGTTATCTGAACCAGAGTGGCCTGACATTGATTTTATGAAAATTTTGGAGGTGGCTTTTAAGGGTCGGTTCATTACTGACTTAAATCATCCTGCTCTACAACGCTTACGCGGCGAAGTCTGAGTCATGGATGTGGAACAGTTCAGAGAAGTTTGGTTTGTTGACTTTGAATTTTCAGCGCCTTCGGGCGCTGTTCCTCAAGTTCGCTGTTTGGTGGCCAAAGAGCTTCATTCAGGAAAAGTTATTAAAATGTGGGTCGATGAGCTTCAAGGGCTTTCTAGCCCTCCTTATAGTATTGATGAGGAGGCTTTATTTGTGGCTTACTATGCCAGCGCTGAGATGGGCTGTCATTTGGCCTTGGGCTGGCCATGCCCTGTTCATGTGTTGGATATTTTTTGTGAATTTAGGAACCTAACTAATGGCTTAAAGCCAACTTTTGGCAGCGGTCTGTTAGGCGCTCTGACCTATTTTGGTTTGGGCTCAATAGAAAGTGCTGAGAAAACATATATGCGTGACCTTGCCATACGCGGGGGTGACTATTCTGAGGCCGAGGTTGTAGCTTTATTGGACTACTGCGAAACTGACGTTACTGCCCTGGCGAATTTATTACCAATGATGTTGCCCTATATTGATTTACCTCGGGCCTTATTACGTGGTCGCTATATGAAAGCGGCTGCCCAAATAGAGCATAGTGGTATACCAATAGATGTACCGATGTTGGAACAGTTACGGGGGGCATGGTCTGCGCTTCAAGACACACTAATTGGTGAAATTGATCAAGACTTTGGGGTCTATGAAGGACGCTCCTTTAAAACTGCCAGATTTGCTGATTGGTTAGTTTCTAATAATATTCCTTGGCCGCAGTTGCCCAGTGGGGCTTTAGATTTAAAAGATGCCACCTTTAAAGCAATGGCTCAAAGTTATCCCATCCTTGCCTCGCTAAGAGAATTGCGAGTTACTCTATCGCAAATGCGGCTATCAGAATTAGCTGTCGGACCCGACGGTAGAAATAGGTGTTTACTCTCTGCGTTCCGTGCGCGGACAGGGCGAAATCAGCCCAGTAATGCCCGATTTGTATTCGGGACAGCCGTTTGGTTGCGAGGACTTATTAAGCCGCGTAAAGGCTATGGGATTGCCTATATTGATTGGAGCCAGCAAGAATTTGGAATAGCTGCGGCGTTGTCTGAAGACTCCTTGATGATGGAGGCTTATCTCTCTGGCGACCCCTATTTGGCTTTCGCAATACAAGCAGGCGCTGTGCCAGCGGGAGCTACAAAAAAGAGCCATAAAGCGGAACGAGAACAGTTTAAGGCCTGCGTATTAGCCGTTCAATACGGGATGGGTGCTGAATCATTGGCTCTCCGTATTGGCCAACCTGTTATCCAAGCCAATAGGTTATTAAAACTTCATCAAGAGACATATCGTGTTTTTTGGAAATGGTCAGATGCCGCTGTTGATTATGCAATGCTACACAATAAGCTTTGGACTGTATTTGGCTGGACCGTTCAAGCAGGGTGCGATCCTAATCCTCGCTTCATGCGTAACTTTCCTATGCAGGGTAATGGTGCAGAGATGCTGCGATTGGCTTGTTGTATGGTGACGGAAGCCGGTATAACAGTCTGTGCGCCAGTGCACGATGCCATCCTAATTGAGGCACCATTAGATCAATTGGACGCAGTTATAGAACAGACTAAACAGCTTATGTCGGATGCTAGTTCTATTGTTTTGGATGGGTTTAGGCTTAATTCAGATGCTGATGTGATTCGTTATCCAGACCGCTATGCGGATGAGCGTGGCGCTAAGATGTGGGCAACCATTACCAGTATTCTCAACAGGGAATCCACCGAGGCTGTTCATATTTGAACAGGTACCTGTTCACCCATGAAGCAAAACCTGTTCATGGGTGAACAGACGTCCCCTCTTATATCTTATTAATATTCTAATTTATTTATATATGGATACCTCTATACACAACTACGCTAACTTAGCCTTACCTTCTAGTAAGGTGGTATCTAGTGAGCATAATGCTATTAAAATTAATACTACCAAGTCTGATACAGTAAGTAATCTTCCTAAACATAAAACAGGAGATAGATTTTTAAAAGGACCTATTCCTATGGCTTGGTTAAATAAAGCAATGCAGTTGTCAGGGAAAGCATTTCATGTGGCCATAATTATATGGTACTTAGCCGGTATGAAGAGTAACCGTCAGGTTAAATTAACTCAAAAGGAGTTAGATGTTTTTAATATCAACAGGAATGCAAAATATAGGGCATTAGCAGAGCTTAAGGCTGCCAATCTGATTTGCGTAGATTCAGGGAATGGTAAAAACCCCTTGATAACACTGTTAGATGTTTAAGTGCTGACAACTACGGCATAAGTCAACTCTTATCACACCTGTATACGCATACTTTTTTGCTTAATAGACTTTCTTGTCAGTCTTTTTATTGTGTTATAATGTCTTATAAATCATTAGGATATGTGTTATCCAAACAAAGGGCTTTCGCCAACGCACCCCTATTTTGAATTACTATGACTACTAAAGATAAAGCCAGGCCTTTCATTGTTAGAGAGGTCCCAGTATTTGGCAAGATTAATAAACTAAGGGGCTGGCTTCACAGAGACTATACCTCACCCTAGACACGGCGCTTCAGTACCTAGATGCCAAGCGGCTAAAAAGCGCACAGAGGGCAAAATACAGTGCTCTAAGTTTGCATTGCGAGAACGCCATTTATGCAGAACACATAGCGGGGGGCTAGGGAATCTAAAAACACACCAGCTTGGTTAAAATACTACTCTCGTAGAGAAACGAGCTTAATAACAGTCGTTCAATATAACAATAACCAGCCATAACTATATTGTTATGAGGTCACTATTTCAAATAAGCAAAGCCGCCTAAGAGCGGCCCGCCAGCTCATAAGGATTAAATCTCATGCCTCTACCCGCTATTCGCAACGGTACTGTAAAAAGATGTAAAGCCCGTACGAAATCACGCAACCTTGAGCAATGTTTATGCCCAGCAGCCTATGGCACAACAGTATGTAATAAACATGGCGCTGTCCACCCAGATAAGCGAGCTAAAGGTAAATCTCACGGTAACTATAAAAAAGGTGCCTACACACAAGATAAGCTACAACAACAAACAGAGCAGATCGCAGTACTCAGGAACCTAGAAGATGCGCTTATAGTTCTGGGCTCAATAGATAACCGAACACGGGGTAATAAGCCTAATGGCTATAAAGATATTCAAACCTTAGAGCAGGTAGGAGCTTTCCTACTTGAGCTAGAGAATATTAAAACCTCAGATTGAGCAAGGTTCCTTATCTCAAAAATTGTATTTATTCCCCGCATCATCTGCTGGTAATTCCTCCTATAAAATCTTTTATTTTTAGTCACTTACATTAGATGTGATTTTGCTCAATAAGTATAATTACTTATAAATATCATGGGCATAAGAAGCGAATGAGTCCAGCCGCTTCTTTGATGTTGCACTTAACCAATTACAGTAACCCTTGATTGATAGGCAAGTGATAGACAGATATTACTTGTTAAGAGTATGGTTAAGGCAAGATACGTTAACTATAAAGGAATGATTATGCTCATGTTTAGGATTTTAATTTTAACTGCTATTGGTTTTTCACTTGTTGGTTGTGCAACAAGGTCATTGGATTTAAGCGTTTCTGATAAAGAGGTATTTTATGAGCCAGCCAAAGATACAAGCTTAGCTAGTCTTTATTTAACATGCGGGAAAATGGCTAAAGATGGTCACTATGAAGATTCTTTAATTGAAAATAACGGCGCTTGTGATTTTGCAATCAATGGGAAAAAGTATTCTCAAATCAGACTTGGTGAAGTTGGACGAGTTGATATAACTGCGGGAAAATTCAATCTTAATAACTCCTCTGGTGTTGAGCCAACAAAAGACTTTGATATAAAGCCTAGCGAAAAGATTTTACTGGTATCCGATAGGAACGTTATCTCTAAACCTATGTACTCATATATGTTTGGCCTTGTCGGGGCAATAATTTATGAAATATCTAACGCAATAAGTCCACCACCAAAACAGGTATTGTTTCCATTAACTATCTATAAAAATGAATTTATGAATAAGATAAATATGAAGCAGCCCGTAAAGGTATTTGCTATAGAAGAGAAGTCATGAGGATTAACAAGGCATTGATAATGCTATCTATCCTTGCGATTGCTGGTTGTGCTCCTAAACATATCAATGTAGCGGTAGACACTCTTGTTATAGAAGATCAGGCCAAGTACGAAGCCGATAAAGCAAATTGCACCAATATAGCAATGACTTACAGCCTAACTGATGAACGTCTTATTAAAGCTGGCTATATGGCTGTGGCGGCTGGTAGTTCTGTTGCTGGGTTGGCATTAATCGCGGGCTACGGAGCCATTAACCCTGTTGCGATACCTATAATAGTAGCTGCAACACTAGTAGGTGCGGGCGTGGGCTCAATGTCACCTGAAGAACGATTGGCTAGAGAAAATATACTTTACCAATGCCTTGCTAAGCATGGCTATACGGTTTATTCGGCACATTAATAATTGGAGCTTTAACAATGAAGAAAATATTATTTATAGCATTATTCGCTACATATTTAACATTAACTGGCTGCGCTTCTAGTGGGCCAATAATATTAGGTAATGAAAAGATTTCTCAGGCAGAGGCCTTTCAAAAAGGATTAATACGGCTTGATTGTGTATTTACTTGTAGTGGGAAATTAGGGGCAAACCTTGTAGAAATAGATGCATTACTTTACGCTCGAGCTTGGGATGAGTTAGCCAGAAGGGTTATGGGTATTGGTTATGGTGGAGAGTTAACTTACTATTATTTAGGAAGGGCAGCTGAAGGATTAAATTATTTACCAGCAGCCAAAACTTATTATCAGTTGGGATTAAGTGCTCAAGCAAAGTGTAAAGTAATGGGAGTCTCAAATTGCCAAGGGCATAACTTTCCTAATGATATCAATAAGCATTTAGCTGATATTGAAGGTAAATAAAAACTTAAGCTATAAAGCAGTCATCAATGTAAGTGTTATTTAATTTTATTTAGGCGTGTCATATCGCCGTGCGCAAAATTTTCTTTATATAAATTAAATGTTGAAATCCAAAAATAAGCTTAATAAGAACTTAAATGCACTTGATTTAGAAGACTGTTTAGCTAAAACTTATAAATCCTTTACGGGAGAAAAATTAGCCGGTCGGCAAGTGTTAAATCATATTCATATTGTCGGTGAAGTCGCTAAAGAACTGCTTAATCGGATGCCGTCTTGGTTGGTTGCCGAATTATTTCCCACTGGATCAGAACTCATTGCCGCCGCACATGATATTGGTAAAATAAGCCCTACTTTTCAAGAAAAACTTTATCGTGGCACTGATGGATATGCGCCTAATAGTAAAACGGGCTTAGAAAAAGTAAATCCCGATATAGAAAGACAATGGGGAGGCCATGCCGGTGTTAGTCAAATAACAGCCCAATATTTAAAACTTGGTAAATACATTCCCGAAATTCTAGGCCAACATCATGGTTACTCACCTAATATTAATATTTACAGTGCAACGGATGAAATTTTTGGCGGGTTAGTTTGGCAGCAACGCCGTGAAGAATTACTCACCGCATTAAAAAACGCCTTACAAACAGAATTTCCAACAGTCACTAGCGCCTTACAAGCCCGCGTCTTAGCAGGCTTTACCACCGTCTCGGATTGGATCGGTTCAGGTTCTTTATTTGATATTCCAACTCAAGACTGGCAACCTTACATCAAACAAGCCTTGGATAATGCCGGCTTTATCAAACCGGTAATTAAACCGGCATTAAGTTTTAGTGATATTTTTAACTGGCAAGTACGCGATATCCAGCAAAGTTTCATTGATACAGTCACAGGCCCTGGTGTTTATATTTTAGAAGCCCCGATGGGATTGGGAAAGACAGAAGCAGCATTGTATGCCGCTTATCAAATGTTAAACACTCAGCAAGCAACGGGGATTTATTTTGCTTTACCCACTCAGCTGACCTCCGAAAAAATACATGAACGGGTTGAAGTGTTTCTAAAGGCCATCTTAGACAACGATAGCTCACACCAACAACCGTTACTCTTACACGGCAATGCTTGGTTAAAAACAGAACTGGGTAAAGAAGGTAATCCGGGAGGCTCATGGTTCCACGCGGCTAAACGAGGCATATTAGCCCCGTTTGCAGTCGGTACCATAGATCAAGCATTAATGGCTGTGATGAATGTTAAGCATGGTTTTGTAAGAACTTTTGGCTTAGCGGGCAAGGTAGTCATCCTCGATGAAGTGCATTCTTATGATAGTTATACCGGTACACTCATTGATGAGCTGATTAATGCCTTAACTGACTTGCATTGCACAGTCATTATTTTAAGCGCTACCCTGACTCAACAAAGACGCAGTACTTTGCTCAAAAAAGTCACCACGACACAACATTATCCTTTAGTGTCCGCTTTACCCAAACAAGGGTCATTAATTGAAGTCACCGTTAATTCAATAGTTGATGTCAACGTAAAAATCACCCGTTGCCAACAAGATGAACCCGCACTTGACGCTGCTTTATTACGCGCCGAACAAGGGCAACAGGTCTTATGGATTGAAAATACCGTTGCAGAAGCACAGGCTATTTATCGCCTATTAGCTACACGCGCCAGTAACTTGGGTGTTGAATGTGGCTTACTGCATTCTCGGTTTTTAAAAATTGATCGTGAACAGAATGAACATTATTGGACAACCTTATATGGAAAAGAAGGTGCTAATCAGCGCGCACAACGAGGTCGTATTTTAATTGGCACCCAAGTACTTGAGCAGTCTTTAGATATTGATGCTGATTTTTTGATCAGCCGTTTTGCACCCAGCGATATGTTATTACAGCGCATAGGACGTTTATGGCGACACGATCTGACACAAAGACCTGTTAACGTACAGCGCGAAGTTTGGCTGCTTGCACCTGATATGATCAGTGCAGTAGAAAATCCAGATAATACTTTTGGTAAAACCGCTAAAGTGTATACACCGTATGTACTATGTAGAAGTTTAGAGGTATGGCAAAGCTTGGAAAACTTAAGTATCCCAAGTCAGATTCGAGACATTATTGAAGCAACCTATCAAGAACGAAGTGAAACCGGTTTGTTATTAAGCTATTTAAACACACTTGAAAAAAAGAAAGCCGAACTGAAAAGCATGGCTCTAATAGGCTTATCAGAAGGCGGTAAGACCTTGTCCGAAGAAAAAGCTAATACCCGTTACAGCGAGCAAGATACGGTTGACGTATTACTCATTAGAAATTATCAAACCGACTCGCAACAAGGCGGAGTTAGGGTGCGTTTTTTAGATGAGACTCAAATTCTTTTACCCGATAAAGGTAAAGGCTTACAACCTAAAGAACGCAGAGATTTAGCCGCTAAGCTGTTACAAAATACCGTGCGAGTTGCCGAGTATCTGGCGCCAAAACCCATTATTGGCAATGGCCTGGACTGGTTGCAGGACTATATTTATCTCGGTAAACACAATGATGAAAGCAGATTAAGAGTGGCAAAAGTAAAAGCGAGTGATGAGTTAATGAGTTTAGACGGCGGTAGCGCCTTAGAGAAATATCAACTTGAATATAATCAAAAGCTAGGCTATCAAACTAATAAATAACAACTAGCAGGAACATAGATGACCACCGAGAACCGATTTAATTTGATTGACGAGTCATGGATACCGATTGTTGATATCGGAAGAGTGAGCTTAAAAGAACTCTTTAGTAATCATCACTATCGAGCTTTGGGCGGTAATCCCGTGCAAAAGATCGCTCTGACAAAATTATTATTAGCGATTGCACAAGCCGCATCAACGCCTAAAGATGATGAGGCTTGGGCTGAGTTAGGGGCGAACGATTTGGCTGCAAACTGTTTGGCGTATTTGGATAAGTGGCATGAGTGCTTTTGGCTGTATGGTGAACAACCTTTCTTACAAATGCCGGCGGTTAGTTCAGCAAGCGTACAAAGTTTTGGTGCTGTCCTTGCAGAAATCGCTACCGGAAATACCACGGTATTGACGCAAGATCAGATAGAAAAAACACTATATGATGCGGATAAGGCACTGTTAATTGTCGTCTTAATGGGCTTTGGTTTAGGTGGTAAAAAAACCGATAACAGCGTTGTCTTATCAAAGGGGTATTCAGGTAAGGCGAATGGTAAAGGTAAATCATCTTCTGGTAAATCTGGGCCCTCGATCGGATTTTATGGTTTTTTACATAACTTCTTAGTAGGTCAATCCCTAATAGAGAGCCTTTGGCTTAATTTATTAACTATTGAGCAACTTTCACAAGTTCGTATTTACAGCAGTGGATTAGGAACAGCGCCTTGGGAGTTAATGCCAGAAGGCGAGGTTTGTGACACAGCCAAGAGTTTGCAAACTTCATTGATGGGGCGCTTGATACCGCTATCACGTTTTTGTCTTTTAACCGATACCGGCTTGCATTATTCTGAAGGCATTGCGCATCAAGGGTACAAAGAAGGTGTGGTTGATCCAAGTATTTCAGTGAATTTTTCAGATAAAGAACCTAAAACTATTTGGACTGATCCAGAAAGGAGACCTTGGCGTTTTTTAACTGCGTTATTAAGCTTTCTTGGTCAATCGAGCAGTACAGGTTTTGATTGTTATCATTTGCGCTTCGGTTTAAAACGCGCGCGTGATCAGGTTAATGAATTGGGTATTTGGTCAGGAGGCTTGCGTGTCAGTAATAATGCAGGTGAACAGTATGTGTCAGGTAGCGACGACTCGGTTGAATCCTTAATTACCCTGCCACAATCGGTATTGGGTACATTTTGGTTTGCCAATCTACAATTGGAGATGACCGATTTAGAGCAGCTTTCTAAAATTGTCTATAGTGCCACGCTTAATTATTTTAAAAGCCAAAACATGGAGAGTAAAGGTCAAGCTGGATTAGCGAGTAATCTATTTTGGCAACTCTGTGAACGCAAGTTTCAAGATTTAGTGAATGTCTGTGACGATACCGATCAAGCGCAAAGCTTACGTAAAAACTTTGCAGGGTTTGCAAATCAAGCGTATGACACCTATTGTGCTAAAGATACTGCAAGACAACTGGATGCTTGGGCAAAGAATAGACCTAATCTAGGTAAATATTTAAAAGATCAATACAAACATAAAGAGGTGGCACCCGCATGAGCGACGAAGTAAAAAAGCCAAGTAGAAGTGAGTCTTTCATAATACGCACGATTGACCGATGTCAAAAAGATAAAGGACTTGCTGCTGGTTTAAAGCGTGCTGATAACCCTGCAACTGAATATCAGTGCTGGGAACATTTGGCCACCTTTAATATAGATTTAGAAAAAGACTATCAGCGCTTACCTTACGCCACTATTGCAGCTGCAATTGCTAAATCCAAAGTTGAGCACAATGGCAGTATGGGGATAGGTCGAGGCATTGCACTGTGTTATGAAGAGGGCAACAACAGCGACCAAGCAAAAGCAAAATTAAGGCGCTTACTTGCCTGTGAATCGGTTGAAGAAGTTTGTCGTATTTTAAGACCTTTGTTTAGTTTAATAGATTCTAAAGCTAATTTACCATTGGACTATACGCAACTATTAAATGACATACTCAAATTTCATTTCGATAATCAACGCGTTAAAACGCGTTGGGCACAAGACTTTTATAAGCAATTTACTAACAAGGAAATAGCATGAGTGAAACCAACCCACTTTATGCCGCCGTGTTGAAATTATCACGAAGTGATATTAAAGCACTCAAAATTACAGATGCTTATTCTTTACATCGTGTTATTTATGATTTGTATGATGATATTCGTAGTGAACAACAAAAACAAGAGAGTCACTCTAGTGGAATCTTGTATGTAGATAAAGGCGGTGATTTTAACCATCGACTTATTTTAATGCTTTCAAACCGGCAGCCTAACGCCTCACCGGCTCATGGTGAAGTTGAATATAAGATCATTCCTGACGATTTTTTACAGCATCAACATTATGCGTTAGAAGTCACCGTTAACCCCTGCAAGCGTGACAATAAAACCAGCAAAATTATTCCAATACGGGAAAGAGAAAACATAGCGCAATGGTTTATTGAACGTGCTCCAAGTTCTTGGGGATTTACTGTTAACCCAATGAATTTACAAGTTGAAAAACTTGCAGTACAGACGTTCACAAAAAATGAACAAAAGGTCACGCATGGTAGTGCAACACTAAAAGGCGAACTTAAGGTTACAAATCAAGCGCAATTTATCCAAAGCTTTCAACAAGGCATTGGGCGGGGCAAAGCCTTTGGCTTTGGTCTATTACAAATCGTTAAACTTTAATTGAAACGCGAATTCAACTCTGAAGTGCAATTCTAGTATTCATGCAGCCTGCCGATTATCATCGCCAAAAAATACTGCATGAG
>CAMDOP010000072.1 GCA_945903675.1 Crenothrix polyspora | reverse complement strand
TTGGCTTTACGACGATATTGGTTTTTATCAGCATAGACTTGCGCCTTATTAAACTGATGTGCGAACTTGGCTACGGGGTTTTGTATAAGAATACAATCTATTTTGTTTGGATTACTACGTTTTTTCATGGTTTACCTCTTATAATAGTCTAAAGCCCATCTAAAGGTTGGGCGCAAATAGTGTACTACTAAGAGTGAAAAAAGCTTGTGAAATTTAAAAAAGATTTTGATGTGATTGTGGTGGGTGGCGGCCATGCAGGAACTGAGGCCGCGTTGGCTTCTGCGCGTAGTGGTGCTAACACTTTATTGTTAACGCAAAATATTGAAACTTTAGGGCAAATGAGCTGTAATCCTGCCATCGGTGGCATAGGTAAAGGTCATTTGGTTAAAGAGATTGATGCCTTGGGCGGTATTATGGCAAAAGCCATAGATCTTGGTGGTATTCAATTTCGCACCTTAAATGCCAGCAAAGGGCCTGCTGTTAGAGCGACTCGGGCACAAGCTGATAGACTATTGTATAAGCAGGCAGTTAGATACACCCTGGAAAATCAACCTAATTTGGCTTTGTTTCAGCAAACGGTCGCTGATTTAATTGTCGTTGGCAATCAAGTGTGCGGCGTTAAAACCCAGATGGGTTTAAATTTTATGGCTAAGGCCGTTGTGTTAACGACTGGTACTTTTTTGGGCGGTAAGATTCATATAGGCTTAGAAAATTATAGTGGCGGCAGGGCAGGTGATCCTGCTTCTATTGCTTTAGCTGATCGCTTACGTGAATTGCCTTTTCGTATTGATCGCTTAAAAACGGGCACCCCTCCGCGCATTGACGGTCGAACCATTGATTTTAGTAAGTTGGAAGAACAGCACGGCGATGATCCAGTGCCTGTGTTTTCTTTTATGGGCAATCGCTCGCAACATCCACGACAAATCCCTTGTCACATCACTCGGACTAACAGTAAAACCCATGATATTATTCGCGCGGGCTTAGATAGATCGCCTTTATATTCAGGTGTTATTGAAGGCATCGGGCCACGTTACTGTCCTTCGATTGAAGATAAAATTGTGCGTTTTGCCGATAGAGATACACATCAGATCTTTGTAGAGCCTGAAGGTTTAGATACTCATGAAATCTATCCAAATGGTATTTCTACCAGCTTGCCTTTTGACGTGCAGTATGAGTTTGTGCGATCGATGTTAGGTTTTGAAAATGCTGAAATCGTTCGGCCTGGTTATGCCATTGAATATGATTTCTTCGATCCTAGAGATTTAAAAATGTCTCTGGAAACTAAGCACATGAGTGGTTTGTTTTTTGCTGGCCAAGTTAATGGTACTACGGGTTATGAAGAAGCTGCGGCTCAGGGCTTAATTGCAGGACTGAATGCGGCGCGACTGACACAAGGTTTGGAGAGTTGGTGTCCTAGGCGTGATCAGGCTTATATTGGCGTGATGATTGATGATCTGATTACTCGTGGCACTCAAGAGCCTTATCGTATGTTTACTAGCCGTGCGGAGTACCGTTTATTATTACGCGAAGATAATGCCGATTTACGCTTAACTGAAAAAGGTCGTGAATTGGGTTTAGTCGATGATGAGCGTTGGCAAGCTTTCGACATTAAACGTAATGCTATTGCTAATTTACAGGATGATCTAAAAAAACAATGGGTTAGGGCGGAATCTGAGCAGGCTCGTGAAGTTGAAGAAATATGGGGCACGCCGCTGCTTAAGGAAGCCAATTTAATGGAATTGCTGCGTAGACCAGAAATTGACATACAACGATTACTGGGCTTTTTTGAAGGAGGCGACATGATTGCCGATCAAGTCGGTGAGCAAGTCGAAATCCAAGCTAAATATGAGGGCTATATCGTCAGACAACAAACTGAAATTGATAAAGCCTTGCGTCATGATCATTTACGACTACCTGATACGTTGGATTACGCTGGTGTTCCCGGCTTGTCTAATGAAGTGAGTCAAAAACTTAAAGCACAGCGACCTGAAACCTTGGGTCAGGCTTCACGAATCCCTGGCATGACACCTGCTGCGATTTCCCTATTATTAGTTTATTTAAAGAAGAAAAGTGCCTAATGGATGATTGTCGAAAAATATTGGTCTCTGGTTTAGAAGCATTAAACCAGAATTTGACTGAACACCAGATAGAACAATTGCTGGCTTTTATTACCCTGATCGAAAAATGGAATAAATCTTATAACCTGACCTCAATTCGTGACCGGCTGTCTATGGTGCCTATGCATTTGTTAGATAGCTTGGCGATAGTGCCTTTTATTGCAGGAAAGCGAATTATTGACATAGGTACTGGTGCTGGCTTGCCTGGCATCGTCTTAGCGGTTTGTTTTCCTGATATTGAGTTTGTCTTATTAGATAGTAATGCTAAAAAAACTCGCTTCGTACAGCAAGCTATTTTGGAGTTAAAGCTGGCTAATGTCAGTATTTGTCATAATCGTGTTGAACTTTATCGTCCCGGTAATAACTTTGACATGGCGATTACCCGAGCATTTGCTAGCTTAGAAGATATTGTGCGCTTAACCGCTCATTTACTTAATAAAGAGGGCGTATTACTGGCAATGAAGGGACAGGTTCCTGATGTTTCTATGTTGACGTCAGTACAAACAGAGCTTTATCCGCTCAGTGTTCCTGGAATAGATGGTGAAAGATGCTTGGTTAAAATTCACTTGAATAAGGTCGCCGAGGTAAGTGCGTGGGAAAAATAATTGCTGTAACTAATCAAAAAGGCGGGGTAGGGAAAACCACAACGTCTGTTAATTTAGCGGCTTCATTAGCCGCTGCCAAATGCAGAGTGTTGTTAATTGATCTTGATGCTCAAGGCAATGCTGCGATGGGCTGCGGTATTGATAAGCAGGAAGTCGAGTTTTCAAGTTATGATTTGTTAATGGAGGATGTGCCTGCTGCACAAGCAGTGGTTCATTTGCCGAGCCTTGGTTTTTCGGTAATATCCGGCAATGCTGATTTAACTGCCGCCGAAGTTAAATTAATTCATGCGGATCGTAAAGAGCAAAGACTCGCTGATGCGTTGATGCCCATTAAGACAGACTATGATTACATTCTGATTGATTGTCCTCCATCACTCAATATGCTGACCTTAAATGCCATGGTGGCTTCGGATAGTTTATTAATACCGATGCAATGCGAATATTATGCTTTGGAAGGTCTTTCGGCTTTGATGGGTACTTTGCAAAACATTCAAAGTTCCGTGAATCCAGCGTTGCATTTGGAAGGTATATTGCGGACTATGTATGATGATAGAAATCGCCTAACTAAAGATGTTTCTGAACAATTGATTCGTTATTTTGGTGATAAAGTCTTTAGAACGTGCATACCTAGAAATGTCCGTTTAGCAGAAGCTCCAAGTTATGGTTTGCCAGTAATTAGTTATGATAAGTCCTCACGTGGCTCAATCGCTTATGTTGCTTTGGCGAATGAAATGATAGAAAGAAATAAATTATGAGTTTTAAAAATCGTGGTTTAGGACGAGGCCTTGAAGCGCTTTTGCTTGATGTATCTGCTAATGAAGATAGGCCGGTTGCGGTAAAGATAAATCTTCCAGATGAAGAACTAAAGGAAGCTGAGGCGATTAATGAGCTAGCAGAATCATCCAAAGTGGCTGCTCGCCTAGAAAGACAGGCTATTATAGCCGAGGCCCTTGCCTTAAAAGAATTGATAAATGAAATTGAACAACAAGTTCGTGATTTTTAAAAAACTGATTCGTTTGTTCTGGCAACCGATTGTTATAACTTGATTGTCCTAGCGCTGTAGCATCATTGCCGAGCGTATAAACATACATAAAGAGAAAAAATGTCTTTAAATAAGCGTGGTTTGGGTCGTGGTCTTGATGCTTTATTGGGTGATGTGACTGTTAAAGAAGAAAAGCATCATTTACATCTGCTGCCGATAGAGTATTTACAGCGAGGTAAATATCAACCTAGGCAAGATATTAATCCCGAAAAACTACAGGAGCTTGCCGACTCCATTAAGGCGCAGGGGATCATTCAGCCTATTATTGTGCGTCAGATTGCTTATGAGAAGTATGAAATAATTGCCGGTGAGCGGCGTTGGCGCGCGGCTCAATTGGCAGGCTTGACGCAAGTGCCGATAGTGATTAGGGAAATGGATGATCGCTCTGCCATGGCGGTTGCCTTAATTGAGAATATCCAGCGAGAAGATCTTAATCCTTTGGAAGAAGCTGAGGCCTTAAAACGATTGCTAGAAGAGTTTGAAATGACACATCAGCATATCGCTGATGCGGTGGGTAAATCTCGAACAACTATCACCAATTTACTACGCTTAATTGAATTGCATCCTGAAGTAAAAAAATTACTAATCAGTGGTCAGCTAGAAATGGGGCATGCGCGCGCTTTACTCTCATTAGATGGCCCTAAGCAAGTAGCTGCGGCTAATAAAGTGGTTAAAGAAGGCTTAACAGTAAGGGCAACGGAACGCTTGGTTAGGGAACTGCATTCCGAGCCTAAAGTGCAAAAAATTAAAACCATTGATAAGGATACCCTACGATTACAAGAAAGCTTAACTGCTAGCTTAGGTGCAAAGGTTGTTATCGATCATAAAGAGAATGGTTCTGGGAAATTAGTTATCGCTTATGCCAGTCTGGATGAGTTGGATGGCATTATCAGTCAATTTAAAACCTACGAAAGCTAGTGTAGCTTTCCTAGGTATTTAACGTGCTTTAATGACTTTGCGTAACTAATTTCCTAGATTACTAAGCATTTAAACTGCGTTTAAATGTTCGTGATCATAAAGTCGTGTTTTTTTCCAGCCGGCAAATTTATCATCATAAAATTGTATGTCGTTATCGATAGAAAACTCATAGCAACTTCTAAATAACTTTGCTGTACGGAAGGCGTGCAATTCATCATCAGCGGTAACTTTATCTACATTGCCGACTTGAAAAGTTTTATTTCTTGACTTGCCATTACAGACCCAAAATACGGTATAACAAAGATAGTTTTTATCTTTTCTATGATCGTATTTAATGGTTCTTGAAACGCCGGTAACGCCGGTGGTAGTTTTGTTTTTGGGTGGCTTAAGAAAGCGGGTTTTGCTGCCCTTTAAAACGACTAGCATTTGGTCTCGCCAAGTGATGGCCGCGTTTAGTGACTTTCCTTTGTTGCCCCATAATTTATGTGAAAAATAACGGCTTGTTTCTTTGCCGCGTCTTACGATGCGCACCTGATAACCAAATACATCTGGTTCGGTGATATGTTTGTTTTTTGCCATATGATAATCCCCCTCGACAAGAATTATAGAATTGATTTAACAGCAGGGTTACGTCGCCATAGCTTATAGTAACATTTAAAATACCAGACTGCTTTGTATGTGTTCCGTTTGTAATTATTGTAATCCCTTGACTACAAATTATGGCAAAAGTTTAAATAAAAGCAAGTTAAAAATAACAATGCTAGACAATTCCCCACTAATTTGGTGTAGTATAAGATACGAAACCACAGAAGACGTGGCAAGTGAATTTATATCCTTTTGCTTTTTAAATATTTCTGGAGACAAATAATGAGCGTTTTAGTCGGTAAACAAGCACCTGATTTTACAGTTCCTGCCGTTCTTGGCGATGGCCAAATAGTTGATTCATTCAGTTTTTCGAAAGCGACTGACGGTAAATACGCCGTTGTTTTTTTCTATCCATTAGATTTCACTTTCGTATGTCCGAGTGAGTTAATCGCTTTAGATCATCGCGTAGATGATTTTAAGAGCCGTGGCGTTGAAGTGATTGCTGTTTCTATAGATTCACATTTTACACACAATGCATGGCGTAACACGCCTGTTAATCAAGGCGGTATAGGTCCAGTTCGCTATACCATGGCGGCTGATTTAACACATGCTATCGTTAAAGATTATGATGTTGAAGCTGATGGTGGCGTAGCTTATCGTGGTACTTTCTTGATTGATCGTAGTGGTGTTGTGCGTCATCAAGTGGTTAATGATTTGCCATTAGGCCGTAATATGGATGAATTGCTTCGCGTAATAGATGCTTTGCAATTTCACGAAGAGCATGGTGAAGTGTGTCCAGCAGGATGGACTAAAGGAGATGCTGGTATGAATGCAAGTCCTGAGGGCGTTGCTGAATATCTGAACAAGAATGCTGATAAGTTGTAAATAAGTTTAGGCTTAAGGTTCAGGGTTTTTAATTAAACGCCTGAGCCTTAAGTGTTTTAGTTAGTTTAAGATCTTTTTTCCGCAATATCTGCAAGCAGTTTCTTCCGTATAAAAAAAGCGACCGCAATGGCGCAAAGTGCAGGAATCTGAACGAGTAAAAAAGTCATAGTTGCACTTTTTGCAACGAGTCCAACCAAAGCGGTAACGACTGTTAATTTAATTGCCCACCAAGTAGTCCAATAACCTATTAATCCTATAATAGCCCATTTATAAGGCTGTTCGCCTTGACTCTTTGCCGTTAAAAAAAACCAAACCAATATAGCAACTCCGGCAAGTTTAGCTAAAAACAACATATTCAACCCCTCGTTTATTATTATGTAGTTATACAATAGTTCTGATTCTGGCTAGTACATACTAGCTTCAGGCCAGTATGATATTCCATAGTGGCTAATCTTACACTTTTTTAACAATAGGAAAGCAGTGTGCTAAAACCCGTTAAGATCTTTATATCCGTCATTGTTAGCCTAGTTTTTTTGATAACTATTGCTGTCTTGATAGCGTATTTAGTAATTGATCCGAACAATTATAAGCCAGAGATTGTAGCTGCAGTTAAGCAAAAAACTGGTAGAGAATTGGATTTGACCGGGGAATTAAAACTATCTGTGCTTCCTTGGCTAGGTATTTCAACTGGGAAAATGTCACTAAGTAATACGGCGGGCTTTCAAGATAAAAATTTCGCAACACTTGATGCGAGTGAGATTAAGCTTAATTTATGGCCATTGCTAAGCAACAGAATTGATGTAAGTCGAATCGTTTTGAAAGGCTTGGTTTTAAATCTTGAGGAAAACTCAGTAGGTGAGCATAACTGGGATGGTTTTACATCTATAAGCACGGCAGAACAAGCCGCGCCGGCTATTAATAATAACGAGGAGCAGATTGCAGTTAATAGCTTAGCCGCTTTAGCTGTGGGTGGAATCGCCATAGAGAATGCACAAATAAACTGGCGCGATCAAGTAACAGCTAAGCCGCTACTCTTTAACGACATTAATTTAAAAGTCGACAGCTTTGAATTTGATAAGCCAGTAGCACTGAATCTAACGGGCTTAGTCATAAAACCTGATAGCGCTTATAAAGCGGCTATACAATTCAGTTCTCAGCTTATTGTGTCTGAAAAGTTAGAAGCTTTCGTATTAAACAATAGTGAGCTACAAGCAACTATAAACATTGATAATATAGCAGAACCTATAGTGGCGACACTTGCTGTAGCTAATATATTGCTGGATAAACCAGCACAAAGCGTTAAAGCGTCTGGTGTAAAGTTTGTTGCTGACGATATAGTGGTCAGCACTGAATTATCAGGAACTTATCTTGATAATCATTATGCTCTTCAAGGTCCAGTACTTATGTCTAGCTTTAATCCTAGAGAGCTTATGGTGAGGCTAGGCTTTAAGGTGCCTGATTTATTAGATAAACAGGCTTTAACAGAGTCGTCACTTCAGCTCAATTTATCCGCGACAGACAAGACTCTTGAGTTACAAGAGCTAAGTTTAAGTATCGATAATTCAAAAATAAAGGGTTCTGCACGGCTGTTGAGTTATGTTAAGCCTGCTATAGAAATTAAATTAACGGCAGATCACCTTGATGTTGATCGATATCTGCCATCAGTTAAAAACCAAGCGACTAGTAAACTGTTGAGTCCGGCAGTTGTTATGGCTTTAGCGACTTATGCTTTGCCGGCAGATTTATTAAGCAAGTTAAGTGTCGATAGCCAATTGGGTTTGGCTAGTCTTAAGCTTAATGGTCTGTCATTAAATGACTACCAATTAAACTTGAATGCAAGTAAGGGGCTGATTAACGCACAGCAATCAGCTAAAGGTTTCTATCAAGGAACTTATAGCGGCAATCTGAGTGTTGATATGCGTAACGCCAAAACCCTACTCGCGTTGGATGAAAAAATAACGCATGTCAATGTTGAGGCCTTACTTAAAGACAGCAAAAGCAAGTTTCAAATGACAGGGTTGGTTGATGGATCATGGCAGTTAAAAGGGCAGGGACAAACGATTGATGAACTAAAATCATCAGTTAATGGCGATATACATTTTTTATTTAAAGACACTGAAATCAAAGGCTTTAATTTACAAGCGATGCTGGATCGTGCTCATGTCAGTAGTGATGCCATAGAAGTCGCTCAGGTGAATCATGATTTAACACGGTTTTTTAAGCTTTCAGGTAATTCTGTGCTTGCTAACGGTATTCTTCGTAATAATGATTTAGTCGCAACTACCGCTACGCTGCATATTAAGGGGAAAGGCACTGTCGATCTTAAGACAGAACAATTGGATTATAAATTACAGGCCCAGCTTATCAAGGCTGCGGCAACTGCTACTAACGCTGAGCAATTTTATGATACACCCATTTCAATGGCTGTCACCGGTAGCTTAAGTCATCCAAATTATGCTCTAGACGTTTCGGCGCTATTAACAGAAAAAAATAAAGCCAAAATAACGGCCTTTGTTGATAAGAATAAAGAAAAAATAGACAGTATCGTTAATAAGATTGATCAAAAAATAGGGCCGGGAGTCGGTAATTTATTAAAAGGTCTTTTTGGTAAACACTGATTAATGAGACTGCGAACTTAAATCGGGACAATTTAAGTTCGGACGAAAGGCTCAGGGTGAAAGATTAAGCCTAGAAGGTTATCAAAGTAAGGTACGACAGATGTTAGGCTTAACTCTTCGCCCTTAGGCTGCGCTTAGGAGAGCCCTGTCTAAACGTGAGCGTTTAAGCTAAACTGTCCCGATTTAAGTTGGTAGTCATTAATGATGAGTCCTTTACTGTTCCAGCAGCAGGTTCTTGCCTGGTTTGATTTATATGGTCGTAAAGATTTACCTTGGCAGCAGGCCATCTCACCCTATCGGGTTTGGTTATCAGAGATCATGTTGCAACAAACGCAAGTCGCTACGGTCATCCCTTATTTTAATGCCTTTATAGAGCAGTTTCCGACCATCGAGCACTTGGCCAAAGCGCCGCTTGATCAGGTCTTGCATCAATGGTCAGGATTGGGTTATTACGCAAGAGGGCGCAATCTGCATAAAGCCGCACAATTGATTGTGGCGCAGGGTTATTTTCCTGAAACGCTGGATGAGTTAGTGGCATTGCCCGGCATAGGTATATCGACAGCAGGGGCTATTCTTAGCATCGTTTTCAAGAAAAGTGAACCTATCCTTGATGGTAATGTAAAAAGAGTGCTGGCGCGCTTTAAAGCGGTTAATGGTTGGCCTGGCAATAGCCAAGTTAATAAAGCTCTATGGGCTATTAGTGCGCAGTTGACGCCGATTGCGCGAGTCGCTGATTATACGCAAGCGATGATGGATTTAGGGGCAACAATTTGTACGCGAAGTAAACCTGCTTGTGATAGATGCCCTCTTGAAAGTCATTGTCTGGCTAGGCAGCAAGGCATTGTTTCTTTATTACCTACGCCTAAACCTAGAAAAACATTGCCTGTTAAACCATTAATTTTGTTAATGCTCAGTAATCATCTTAATCAGGTGTATTTGGAAAAAAGACCGCCTACGGGTATCTGGGGTGGTTTATGGAGTCTGCCTGAATTTGATGAAATCGATGCTGCGCATGATTGGTGCTTAGTCAAACAGATAACTGCTTATGATATTGAGATGTTAGCTGTTCAGCGTCATACCTTCTCTCATTATCATTTGGATTACAAAACGCTATTGATGCAAACAGATAACCACATAAATTTTGTGATGGAAGATAATCAGGCTGTCTGGTATAACCCTAAGCAGAAAGAGGCGTTGGGTTTGTCAGCGCCTATTAAATTACTATTGCAGCAACATATTGGAGATAACAACAATGGCGAAAATGGTTAATTGCGTAAAATTAGGCATAGAAGCAGAAGGTCTTGATGACGCGCCTTTTCCTGGTGCTAAGGGCTTAGAAATTTTTGAAAATGTTTCCAAGCTAGCTTGGAAAGAATGGTTGGCTAAACAAACGATGTTAATCAATGAGAATAAATTGGCCAGCTTTGATCCTAAGGCTAGAGAATTTTTAGCCAATGAGCGTACCAAGTTTTTATTTGAAGGTAATAACGAAATGCCCGAGGGATATGTCCCGCCTAAGGCATAGGCGGGAAGGTCGTAGGTAAAACTCCGCTGCCGTTAAGAAAGATAGTAAAAGATTGGAGTGCAATAGCTTCAGCTATTGCGTTTTAAAACAGCTGAAGCTGTTTTACTCCAAGCACAGATTAGTTAACTAAATGGCAGTAAGGTAAGGCCCTGAAGGTTACGGGTAAAGTCTCGGCTCTTTTTAGCAAAGTGCCGCATTTTACAAGGACTGTGGCGAAAGTCATAAATATGCTGCTGAAGGTTTTTGTCCACTACCTGATGAATATAGTGAAAGGCAGGCCTATATTTATTTTTTCCTCAGCTTTATTTGCCTTAAGGCTTAGTTCTTTAGGGCGGCTGGCCGAGTTCATAAGGAGGCGCGTCCAAAGTCTAAGGAAGGCCTCTAAAGACCCGCGACTTATGGCGCAAGACGCGCCATTTTAGCTAGAAGACGCAGTTCTTTTCTTACAAGCTTCGCCATCGATGCTAGAACATCGAAGGCTGTTCTTGTCATTATTTTGTTATCAGTCCGCTAGCTAAGGCTAGGTCTTACAAGCTTGGCTAATAGGCTAGTAAAATCGGCTAGCCTTGCAAACATACCCAGCATCTTGCGGTAAAGCTTCGGCATCGATGCCGAAGCATCGAGCTCTAGTGCTGAGGTGTCTAGCTTTTACCTTTAAGCCAACAAGGATAGGCCTACGACTATGAGCACTGACAGTTTCTTTCCCAGCACAAAGGTCGCGCTGATCGCTGGGCTTGCTCGTTATGTTTTAAGGCGTTCTATTAACGGCGCTGCCTTTTGGATCGGCTCAGAGGAATTCATCGGCATGTAGTGTGTGAGCGTTGCGACTTGCGTTCCATTTGGTATATAGCGTCTATGCACTCAAAAACATCGCGTCACCATAACTAAAAAATCGGTAAGATTCCTTTATGGCATGTTGATAAGCATTTCTTATCTCATCGTAACCGGCAAACGCAGAAATCAACATTAACAAGGTTGATTCAGGTAAATGAAAGTTAGTTAATAAAGCATCAACTGACTTAAAAGCATAGCCCGGTGTAATAAATAAATCAGTATCGCCAAAGCCTGCTGTTAATTGACCGCTAGTTGAGGCTGATTCTAACGCTCTGACTGCTGTAGTGCCAATGGCAATTACTCGCCCACCACGCGCTCTAGTGCGTTGTACTGCATATACTGTGGTTTGAGGCACAGCAAAATACTCTTTGTGCATGATATGGTCGGCTAGGTTTTCTGCGCGTACGGGCTGAAAAGTGCCGCTACCGACATGTAGGGTTACAAAAGCCGTTTGTATGTTGAGTGTTTTAATTTTAGCCATTAGCGCATCATTAAAATGTAAGCCCGCAGTGGGCGCAGCTACAGCCCCCGCTTCTTTAGCAAACACCGTTTGATAGCGAGTTAAATCGGAGACATCATCAGCGCGAGTAATATAAGGCGGTAAGGGTATATGGCCAATTAAATCTAAAAGCTTCATTAAGGTCATATCAGCAAACTCTAAGATAAATAAATCATCGGCTCGCCCTTGTACAGTACAGCTGTAGCCTTGATCCAGCTCGATTAAAGCACCTGCTTTGGGTGACTTACTGGCTTTAACATGGGCCAGCGCATGATGATCGTCGAGTAGGCGCTCAATTAATATTTCAATTTTGCCGCCGCTTTGCTTTTTTCCGTAAAGCCTAGCGGGGATCACCTTGGTGTCATTAAAAACCAATAAGTCATTGTCGTTAATTAAGTCAATAAAATCGGTAAATTGCCGATCTGTTATTTGCCCTGAGTTTTTATCCATACACAAAAGACGGCTAGCATCACGTTCTGCTAAGGGTTTTTGGGCGATTAAGGCATCAGGTAGTTGATAGGTAAAGTCACTTTTTTTCATAGCCGGCGATATTATCAGGTTAAGGTCATGAATACACCTTAAAAATAAGCTGGCTTTTACTAAAAACTGTCCTTATAATGTCCGTTCTTTGCCGGGATGGCGGAACTGGTAGACGCGCCGGATTCAAAATCCGGT
>CAMDOP010000071.1 GCA_945903675.1 Crenothrix polyspora | reverse complement strand
TCACGATCGCGACCTCATTATATGTTTTGTTAAACTGCTAAATGGCTGCGTAACATCAGTTATTACTCATTATCGTATTAAACACTCATGAAAATTCTACATATACTTGATCATTCCATTCCTTTACATAGCGGCTATACCTTTCGAACTAAAGCAATATTAGAACAACAGCGAAAACTTGGCTGGGAAACCTTACAAGTAACGTCGGCTAAGCATCTGATTGCTAAAGCTGAGATAGAAGAAGTTGATGGACTTGCCTTTTATCGATCAGCACCCATTAAAGCGTGGCTAGCAAAACTGCCTGTTTTAAATCAATGGGCCATCGTGCTGAGTTTAGAAAAAAGACTGGATGACATTATTTTGCAACATAAGCCCGATATACTCCAAGCCCATTCACCCGCATTAAATGGTTGGGCAGCTCTTAAAGCAGCAAAAAAACATAACATTCCTTTAGTTTATGAATGTAGAGCATTTTGGGAGGATGCAGCAGTTGATCATGGTACGGCGAGTGAGGGCGGACTTAGATATTATTTAACTAAGATGCTAGAGACTTACATTTTTAAGCAGGCAAATGCTATCACAACTATATGCGAGGGTTTACGTGCAGATATTATGTCTAGAGGTATAGCCGCTGAAAAAATAACCGTGATAGCCAATGCGGTAGATATAGATCAATTTGTTTGTGGTGTTGCTGCTGATCGAGATTTAAGGGCTGAGCTGGGCTTACAGGACAAAATAGTCTTAGGTTTTATTGGTTCTTTTTATGCTTATGAAGGCCTGCCATTGTTACTTGAGGCATTGCCAATTGTTTTACAAAAACAGCCGACGGTTCGATTGTTATTAGTGGGCGGTGGGCCACAAGAAGCTTTGCTTAAACAGAAGGTTCAAGAGTTAGGCTTAGAGGGAAATGTCATCTTTACTGGTCGCGTTAATCATGAGCGAGTGCAGGATTACTATAACCAAGTTGATATCTTCATTTATCCGCGTTTATCCATGCGCCTGACAGAATTAGTCACGCCTTTAAAACCATTAGAGGCGATGGCTCAGGGCAGGTTGGTAGTCGCTTCTGATGTAGGTGGACATAAAGAGTTAATGGTAGAGGGCGTTACTGGTTGTTTATTTAAAGCAGGTGATAAGCACGCTTTAGCTCATACAGTGCTAAGTTTATTAGATGTTCCCGAAAGTTGGGATGCTATGCGTAAAGCAGGACGTTCGTTTGTAGAGCAGCAGCGAAACTGGGCGCATAGTGTAAGTTGTTATAAAAATATTTATACTCGTTTGATAGCTAAATCTTAGGAAATAAACATGAAAGTAACGGTATTTGGTACAGGCTATGTAGGCTTGGTAACCGGCGTTTGTCTAGCAGAAGTCGGCAATGATGTCTTGTGTATTGATGTTAATCAGCAAAAAATTGACAACTTAAATAAGGGTATTATTCCAATTTATGAGCCAGGTCTGGAAACCTTAGTTAAAGAAAATCAACATGCAGGTCGCTTGAGATTTACTACCGATACTCAGGAAGCCGTTAACCATGGTGTTTTTCAGTTTATAGCCGTAGGTACGCCACCTGATGAAGATGGCGGTGCCGATATACAATATGTATTAGCCGTGGCCAAAACCATCGCCGAAAACATGCATGACTACCGTATTATCATCAATAAATCGACAGTTCCGGTTGGAACGGCGGATAAAGTAAAGGATATTATTGTAAAAACACAAGAAAGTCGCGGTGAAGCTATAGATTTTGATGTGGTGTCTAATCCTGAATTCTTAAAAGAGGGTGCGGCAATAGATGACTTTATGAAGCCCGATCGCATTATTATTGGTACCGATAACCCAAGAACGGCCGAGCTATTAAAGGCACTTTATGCACCTTTTAATCGTAGCCATGAGCGTGTCATTATCATGGATGTGCGTTCAGCTGAATTGACTAAATATGCCGCCAATGCCATGTTAGCAACAAAAATCAGCTTCATGAATGAACTAGCTAATTTAGCCGAACTATTGGGTGCGGATATAGAGCAGGTTAGAAACGGTATAGGTTCTGATTCTCGCATTGGCTATGCTTTTATTTATCCTGGTTGCGGTTATGGAGGCTCTTGTTTTCCAAAAGATGTAAAGGCACTAGGGTATACGGCTCAACAAGTAGGCTATAAAGCAGAATTACTTAATGCGGTAGAAAATGTTAATAGTCGCCAAAAACAAGTTCTAGTTAATAAAATTCTTATGCATTATGACGGTGATGTAAAAGGCAAAACCTTTGCCATGTGGGGATTATCTTTTAAGCCAAGAACTGATGATATGCGCGAAGCATCGAGTCGCGTCATACTTGAAGCGCTCATTAATGCGGGAGCTCATGTTAAAGCCTTTGATCCTGAAGCTATGACAGAAGCCTATAGAATTTATGGTGATAATCCAGGCTTAACCTTGGTAGAAACAGCAGAAAATGCGTTGCAAGGTGCTGATGCTCTTATTGTGGTAACTGAATGGAAAAACTTTTGGAGCCCTGATTTTGAACTGATAAAAAATACTTTAAAAGATGCAGTAATATTTGATGGTAGAAATCTCTACCAGCCAAAGTTACTTAAGAGGTTAGGCATTACTTATTATGGAATAGGTATATCGAATTCAATGGCATGATAACAACTAAAGGAAAAATATTGCATGTTGGTTTATGTGGTCCTTTGCCACCACCCTATGGTGGAATGGCTAACCAACTTAATCAACTTTATCAGCTATTAAAACAGGAAGGTATTCAAGTAAGTTTAGTGCCGACTAATAAACCTTGTCGCTATAAGTTAATTGAAAAAGCTAAAGGAATAAGGGCATTATTTCGACTTGTTTTTTATTGCATAGATGTATGGAAACTTGCTGGTAAAGTTGATGTTATACATGTATTTTCGAATTCAGGATGGTCATGGCAATTGTTTTCGGCCCCCGTTTTATGGCTAGGATGGTTTAGAAAAACGCCTGTTATAATAAATTATCGTGGTGGTGAAGCACAGGATTACTTAAGTAAATCCATTAAATGGGTAAGGCCATCTATTAATAAAGCCACAGTTGTAATTGTGCCGTCAGGATATTTAAAAACTATATTTTCGGATTTTGGTATTGAAACTTATGTTATTCCCAATATTATAAATTTGGATCGATTTCATGCTAAGAATAACTGCGGAGACATAAATACATTACGCCCTCATTTGATTATTACGCGTAATTTGGAATCTATCTACGGGATCACTACAGCAATACGCGCAGTTTCAATTTTAAGACAAACCATACCTGATATACAATTATCTATAGCAGGTAGTGGGGTTCAAAAAGAAGATTTGCAGCAATTGGTTCTCAAAGAAGGGCTAGAAAATAACATAAGCTTTACTGGTAAATTGACGCCTGAAGAAGTTGCTCACTTATATCAGACTGCTGATATTATGTTAAATCCAACAACTGTTGATAACATGCCAAATTCACTGTTAGAAGCCATGGCTAGTGGTGTTGCCATAGTAACTACCGATGTAGGCGGAATATCTTATCTAGTAGAGCATAATAAAACTGCATTATTAATTGAAGTTAATAATCCTGTTTCTATGGCTAAGCAGATTAATAGATTGCTAACTGATCCAAACTTGTGCCAAAAGTTGGTTAATAATGGATTGCAAGAAGTGCAACAATATAGTTGGACAGAAATTAGAGCTTTATGGTTGGGGCTTTACAGATCATTATAGCTTCTAGAAGAATATTAAGGTTTTTCAAAAGCTTTTGTTGCAACATAGTTAGAAAAACATTTTAAGCTATGAATTATAGTAGTCTTTAAACCATGTAATAGTTTCTTGTATACCTTCAATAAGCACAGTCCTAGGCTTGTAACCCATGTCTCTCTGTAAAGAGCTGGTATCAGCATTGGTTTGATAGACATCCCCAGGCTGCATGGGTAAATAGTTCTTCACGGCGACTTTGTCACAAGCCACTTCGATAGCTTGAATAAAATCCATCAATTTAACCGGTGATGAATTGCCAATATTGTAAATACGATAAGGGCAGGTAGATGAACTGGGATCGGGGTTTTGAGCATCCCACTCTATATTCGGCACAGGTATTTTATCAATACAGCGCACGATACCTTCAACGATGTCATCAATATAAGTAAAGTCCCTCAGCATATCGCCGTTATTAAAGATGTTGATAGGCCGATCATTTAAAATAGCATCAGCAAATAAGAACGGTGACATATCAGGCCTTCCCCAGGGGCCATAAACGGTAAAGAAGCGCAAACCCGTACAAGGCAAACCAAAGAGCTGGCTATAAGAGTGAGCCATTAACTCATTACTTTTTTTAGTGGCCGCATAAAGACTGACCGGATGAGCCACTGGGTCTAGTTCGGAATAAGGGACTTTACCATTTAAGCCATAAACACTACTTGAACTGGCATAAACTAGGTGTTCAATGTTGTTCCAGCGACAAGCTTCTAAAATATTCAAAAAGCCGTCAATATTACTCTGTATATAAGTGTAAGGATTTTCAATAGAATAGCGAACGCCTGCTTGCGCGGCTAAATGACAAACCCGATCAAACTTTTCATTAGCAAACAGCATCTGTATGGCTTGCTTGTCTTCCAAATTCATTTGTATAAAGCGGTATTTAGCATACAGCTTACTTTGCACGAACTTATAACTAGCGAGTTCTTGCTGTTCTATGCCTGCTTTTTCTAAACGACTATATTTTAGTTTAACATCGTAATAGTCATTGATATTATCGAGACCGACCACTTCATGACCACTTTCCAAAAGTCGCAATACCGTAAAAGACCCAATAAAGCCTGCTGTTCCTGTTACTAATATTTTCATAAGCCTTCAGATAGATTGTGTTTGATAGTAAAGCAAATACAGCTAGAGCTTAATCAGAGTCGTCTACTTTCGATAGCCCTTCGCCTTGAGCCTTTTATCTGGGCTCAGAGTATAGGATGTGCTGAGGAACGAAGTGCATCAATGAGTGATTCGATTGATGCGCCTCCTACGTCGGCACATCCTATGCACTTTCGTAACCCTTCGCCTTTAGCCTTTTGTCTGCATTTAAACTTAAGCAAAAGACGTGGGCATTTTCTCCCTAAGCTTTAAAAAACGCTGATAGCGCGTCATAGAAATTTCGCCATTTTCAGCTGCTAAGCGTACTGCACAACCTTGGTCTAGCAAATGCCTGCAGTTATGAAAGCGACAGTGATCCATCAAAGGTTGAAATTCTCTATAACCATAAGCCAGTTGTTGCTCGGTAAGATCGACTAAACCAAAAATAGCCACACCAGGACTGTCTATTAAGTCGCCACTCTCAGGTAAATGATAGAGTGTTGCAGCGGTGGTGGTATGACGACCATGTTTAGTCGTGGCAGAAACGGTATTGGTTTTTAAATCTTTGTCAGGAATAATAGCATTAGTTAAAGACGATTTACCAACCCCCGATTGCCCCGCAAACATACTGACTTGATCTTTTAAAGTAGCTTTCAATTCCTCTAAGCCCGTTGCCGTTCTGGCGCTGACTCTAAACAAGGGATAACCTAAATTAATATAATCTTGTAATTCTTTTTCGATAATATCCGTTTGCGGTAAATCGGTTTTGTTAAGCACTAAAGCCGCATCGATATTGTTATTTTCACAAATAACCAAATATTGGTCGATTAATAAAAAATCACAATGCGGTTCAACAGCAAACACCACAAAAATAGTATCCAGATTAACAGCTACAGGTCGTGGCTTACTGTTTCTGGAAGGACGTGCCAATACCGAACGTCTAGGAAGAATTTCTTCGATACGACCTTGCTCAGGCGAAGATAAGCTCCATAGCACTTTATCGCCTACGGCCACTGTGTCCAGCTTTCGTAGGGTTTGACATAAGATTATTTTGTCATCATATTCAACCGCAATGCCTTGGCCTAAATGGGAAATAACCAGTCCTTCTAATAATTGGGCCATTACGCTTTGCTTTCTAAATGTGCGATACGAATAGCGGCAGGTGGATGGCTGTAATGAAAGGCTGAATACAAAGGGTCAGGCGTTAAGGTGTTCGCATTTTCTTCATACAACTTTACTAGCGCACTAATCATTTTGTCTGCTTTAGCGTTATTTGCTGCAAAGTCATCGGCTTCAAATTCAAATTTGCGTTGAAAATAAGCACTGATAGGCTGCATAAAGAAAGTAAAGGTTGAAGAAACCAGCATAAATAATAACAAAGCCGCCGCATTAGAAGCTTGTTCTACGCCTAAGTCATTATAAAACCATGCTTGGCTAATCAACCAGCCTAAAACAGCAAAGCTGATTAAACTCATAATCGAGGTAGCGATCAGCATTTTAATGACGTGCTTACATTTAAAATGTCCCAATTCATGGGCTAACACGGCTTCTAACTCTTCTTCTTCGAGTGAAGCGACCAGGTTATCAAAGAACACAATACGTTTGTTGTTACCAAGACCCGTAAAATAAGCATTACCATGACCTGAGCGCTTAGAACCATCCATGATAAAAATGCCTTGGCTATTAAAACCACAGCGCGTTAACAGACCTTGAATTCTATCCTTTAAAGAACCGTCTTCCATAGGCGTGAACTTATTAAATAGAGGCGCAATAACGGTAGGATACAACCAGCTCATTAATAAAGAAAAGCCCATCAAGATGCCCCAAGCCCATAACCACCATAGTGGGCCTACATTATCCATCACCCATAAAATCAGCGCTAAGATAGGTAAACCAATTGCGGCACCTAAGCTTAATTGCATCACTTGATCTTTAATGAATTGGCCTATGCTGCTTTTATTGAAGCCAAACTTTTCTTCAATAACAAAGGTTTGATAAAGACTAGTCGGTGTTTCTATCATGGTCATTAAAAGAAAGATCGATGCGGTTGCTGCAACACCGGCCCACAAGGATGATTCGATCACGGTAGGCCAATAGCTAAAAGCTAAATTAATACCGCCACCCAGAGTTAATGATAACAACACAGCGATACTCAATAAACCATCGATATTGCCTAGCTTTAGTTTGGCTTGTGAATAATCGGCCGCTTTTTGATGAGCGGCTAACGGCACTTTATCCTTAAAAGCCTCAGGCACAGCAGCACGGTGAGCGGCAACATAGTTCGCTTGGCGTTTAGCTAACCAAAACTGTACCGTAGAAGAAATAAGTAGGGCGATTAAGAAGATAATAGTAAAGGTATTCATAGGGCTTAGCACATTAGATTGTAAGAGTTAGACGAACACAGGGGCCAATGCTACACTAACCATCACCCACAATACAATGGAATCAATACATGGCGCAGGATATTGCAAATTTAATCTGGATAGATCTTGAAATGACAGGATTAAATCCAGACACAGATTTAATTATTGAAATAGCAACCGTCATCACTGACAAAGATTTAAACATACTTGCACAAGGGCCGGTGATTGCCGTTCATCAGTCTGATGCTGCTTTGGCCGCTATGGATGAGTGGAATCAAAGCCATCATGGCCAGTCGGGTCTTATTGAGCGTGTACAATCCTCCGTTATTAATGCTGCAGAAGCAGAGCGCCTTACTATAGAGTTCCTTAAAGACTGGGTGCCTGCAAACACGTCGCCTATTTGCGGTAACAGCATAGGTCAAGATCGCCGCTTCTTATATCGTTATATGCCTCAGTTAGAAGCCTACTTTCATTATAGGAATATTGATGTGTCAACGTTAAAAGAACTAGCCGCACGCTGGGCACCAGCCGTTAAAGACGGCTTTAATAAAGAATCCACTCATCAAGCCCTAGATGACATTTTAGAATCCATAGAAGAACTCCAGTATTACCGAGAACACTTTATTAAATATTAAGCATGAATCAATTAATAGCGATAGCCGTCGGCGGTGCAAGTGGTGCCGTTCTTCGATTCTTAATGTCATCGGGACTTTATCAATGGTTAGGGCGAGGATTTCCTTACGGTACCTTGGCCGTTAATATCGTTGGCTCATTCTTAATAGGTTTGTTGACCGAAGCACTCTTTATGCAGCGCGTGACCATTGCGCTGGAATACAGAGCCGCTATCTTAGTGGGCTTTATTGGCGCTTTTACCACCTTTTCCACTTTCGCTTTAGAGACGCTGTATTTATTAGAGCAGGGCAATGTCAGCAAAGCTATGCTCAATATAGGCATCAGTGTCTTAGCTTGTCTGTTTGCGGTATGGATAGGCTTGCTCTGCGGCAGATCTTTATTTATGTACTCCGATGGCATGATACAGTGGAGCGGCGGCATGATTCCTTATGCCTTGATGATCATCAATGTCATCGGTGCTTTTATCATAGGACTTATCGCCTGCCTGATCTTGCAAAAAATAGAACTGCCCATAGAATATCGTGCTGCGATTATGGTGATACTAGTCGGTGCTTATCTAACCTTGTCCGGTTTGTATTTAATATTGTTTCTAATAGAAAACGGATATACCTTCACCACACATACTAATTTAATGTTAAGTATCTTTGTCGCCAATGGCCTAAGTTGCTTGTTGGTGATTTGGCTAAGTTTGTTAATGAGTAAGCAATTGTGAGTAGAGCTAAGGCAGTTGTATTTGATAATGGAGTAAAACAGCTTCAGCTGTTTTAAAGCTATGCAACAGCTAAAGCAGTTGCACTCCAGTGCATTTAGATGATGGAGTAAAACAGCTTTAGCTGTTTTAAAACTGTGCAACAGCTAAAGCAGTTGCACTCCAGTGTATTTAGATGATGGAGTAAAACAGCTTTAGCTGTTTTAAAACTGTGCAACAGCTAAAGCAGTTGCACTCCAGTTTATTCAAATGATGGAGTAAAACAGCTTTAGCTGTTTTAAAGCTGTGCAGCAGCTTATGCAGTTGCACTCCAGTGTATTTAGATGATGGAGTAAAACAGCTTCAGCTGTTTTAAAGCTGTGCAACAGCTAAAGCAGTTGCACTCCAGTGTATTCAGATGATGGAGTAAAACAGCTTCAGCTGTTTTAAAGCTGTGCAACAGCTTATGCAGTTGCACTCCAGTGTATTTAGATGATGGAGTAAAACAGCTTTAGCTGTTTAAAAACGATGCTAAAAAAAGATTACAAACATAATCCGCCGCATATATTTATGGACGACACGCCATACTTCATTACCGCCGCGACATACCAAAAACGACCTCTATTACAAAGCCCCGCCATAAAAGAAGATTTACTACTCTGCATTAAAAACGCCTTCGCCAAATTTAAATGGTCTTTACACCATTGGGTAATATTAGATAATCATTATCATCTATTGGGGCAAAGTAGAGTTGGGAAAGACTTGCCTTTGCTCATACAGCAGATTCATAGTGTCAGTGGATATCATATTAATCAATGTACAAAAACACCTGAGCGTGTATGGTGGAATTATTGGGATTATTGCCCGCGTGATGAAAGCGATTATCTGCTGCGCTTAAATTACCTACTCATGAATCCCATAAAACATGGCTACACACAGAATTTAAATCATTATCCATATTCCAGTTTCCATCAGTGTTTGCTTAAAGCGGGGCGAGATTCCTTAAGGCAGCAATTTAAAGAGCATAAAGAATATAATGATCTACACTTGCCTGAAGACAATTTTTGAATAGTAAAGGCTCACTCAAGCCCCACCATCGTGTATCATTGGCACATAATTATGACTAACCAAGGTGCCCCTCATGCTAGACCCTCGTTTATTTAGAACTGAACTTGAATTTGTAACCGAACAATTAGCTAGACGTTCCTTTACTTTTAACCCAGACGCTTATGTAGCACTAGAAGCAAGGCGTAAAGACGTGCAGGTTAAAACTCAAGACTTGCAAAATGAACGTAACAGTCGCTCAAAAGCCATAGGCCAGGCCAAAGCTAAAGGCGAAGACGTACAACCTTTGTTAGATCAAGTTCAGCATTTAGGTGATGAGCTAAAAGCTGCTGAAACACAATTGGCCGACATACAACAAGACATGGATGCCTTAATGGCCGGTATACCTAATCTACTCGATGCTTCTGTACCTGCAGGTAAAAGTGAAGAATTTAATGTAGAGCTCAGTCGTTGGGGTGATGTACCTAGCTTTGATTTTGAGGCTAAAGATCATGTCGATCTAGGCGCAAAATTGGGTATGGACTTTGAGTTGGGCGCAAAAATTGCCGGTGCGCGTTTCGTGGTCTTAAACGGTGCCTTAGCGCGTTTGCAACGAGCCATCATACAATTCATGTTAGATACTCATATAGATCAGCATGGTTACAGCGAAACTTATGTGCCTTATTTAGTTAATGCCGATAGCTTGCGTGGTACGGGCCAATTACCAAAGTTTGAAGCGGATTTATTTAAAGCCAGTGATGATCCTGCTTTATATTTAATTCCCACCGCCGAAGTGCCAGTGACTAATATCGTTAGAGATGTGATTATTGATGCCAAAGCCTTGCCGATTAAGTTCGTTTGTCATAGTCCGTGTTTTCGTAGTGAAGCCGGAGCTTATGGTCGTGATGTGCGCGGCATGATACGCCAGCATCAGTTTGAAAAAGTCGAGCTCGTGCAAATCGTACAACCAGAACTAGCAGAGCAGGCGCATGAACAATTAACCGCTCATGCCGAAAATATCTTAAAGCTGTTAAAGCTGCCGTATCGAAAAATGTTGTTGTGCGCTGGCGACACCGGTTTTTCAGCTTCCAAGACCTATGATCTTGAAGTCTGGCTACCAGGGCAGGGCGCTTATCGCGAAATCTCCTCTTGCAGTAACTTTAAAGACTTCCAAGCGCGTCGTTTACAAGCTCGCTGGCGTAACCCTGAAACAGGTAAACCCGAGTTAGTGCATACTATTAATGGTTCAGGTTTAGCAGCAGGCAGAACATTAATAGCCATCATGGAAAATTACCAAGATGCGCAAGGGTGTATTCATATCCCCGAGGCTTTGTTGCCTTATATGGGTAATGTTAGCGTTATAGAGGTCGCGTAGGTTGGGCTAATAGCTCTAAGGCTGGAGTAAAACAGCTTTAGCTGTTTTAAAGCTGTGCAACAGCTAAAGCAGTTGCACTCCAGTCTGGTCTGTCGGCTTAGCGCAGCGTAACCCCGGTTTTCTTTTTATAAAACCAGAACCCGTGCAATAAACGATTATGCTAAACTCGAAATAAATCTTTCTTTTCATAGGCCATCAATACAAATGACTACATCAAGCAGAATTACTATTGATCCACAAATGTGCGGTGGACGACCCTGTATTCGTAATATGCGCATTAGAGTCAAAGATATTCTTGATTTATTGGCGTCGGGTGCCAGTACGACAGAAATACTCGAAGATTATCCTTATCTTGAACCCGAAGATATTACCGCCTCTCTTACCTATGCTGCACACTCAATTGATCAACCTGTATTAAGCGTTGCGTAGGTTGGGCTAACGGCTTTATCGTTAACCCAACATCCCACCGGAATTATGTTGGCTTGCAAAAAGACTCAGCCCAACCTAGCTCTTGTATTTATGTAGCCTTTAAGCTACTTTATGCCCATGTACACAATTAAACACTACACAGATAGAAACGACAAGGACTTATTCAAAGAGTGGCTTAATTCACTCAAGGACAAGCAAGGTCTAGCCAGAATAGCCGCTCGATTACTGCGATTAGAGAACGGGAATTTTGGTGATTGTAAACCTGTGGCTGAAAGTGTTTGGGAGTTGCGTATAGATGCGGGTCCCAGTTACCGTGTTTACTACGCTATTCAGAATAAAAAAGTTATATTGCTCTGCAATGGTGGAGATAAAAGCACGCAATCGTCTGATATTAAAAAAGCAGTCGAACGTTGGAACGATTGGCACATTAGAGGTAAAAAATGAAAACAGACAATTCTCACAATACCTGGTTGCTTGAGCAACTAAAGGACATTGACTTTGCTGCTGATTTTTTAAATGCAGCCAGTGAAGATGATGACCCCGCCACTTATTTATTAGCCTTAAGAAAGGTAGTGGATGCTCGTGGTGGAATAGCAATTGTTTCTGAGAAAACAGCGCTCTCAAGAGAAACACTTTATAGAACGCTATCAAAACGCGGCAATCCAACAATCAAGACGCTCTCTACTATATTAAAAGCAACTGGTTTAAAAATCGCTGTAGCGGCTTCTTAATCGCATAATTTAATCAACCTCTACCTGACTTGCAGCGCGTAGGTCGGGCAAAAGCGTTAGCATTGCCCGACCTTGTATGATCAAAATTAATAAATTACTAAAAGATCAAGTAAGCTTTAACCGTTTATTGGGAGGCCGTCCCGACCTTAGGACTGGTTATTAATATAATCAGAGCCTGTGATGTAGATTGGCCCCCGCCCTATTCACCCAT
>CAMDOP010000070.1 GCA_945903675.1 Crenothrix polyspora | reverse complement strand
TGCTATTTTCGGCTTAGACAAAATTGCACAAAATGCAGGTATAACCGCAATAAACACCCATGCTAAAGGTAATGAAACCAACCAAGTACTCCGCAATACTTTACAGATATTGTTGTTAATGCACCGACTTATCAATGCTCTTGGGCATTTATCTTCTGTTCAATTTCTTTTATTACACCGACGTAATTATTAACAACTTTATCAGCTGTTATGTCCATATTGAGTGATTTAATATAAAAGTTAAGTATGATTTTTAAATTATTATGATCCATAGCAACAGCAATACCTTTAAGATCATTAGTATCTTTTAAGACAACTGATAATAAAGCTAAAGCCATCTCAGACTGGTCACGTAAGATTATTTTTATTTCAGCTTCATCACAAAAAGCTGCGGTTATTTTACCTTCATGAACAGCGCTTATCACTTCTGGCCAAGTAGAGTAGGTCACTACTTCCATACCTTTAAAATGCTTAGCATAATCTACATAAGAGGATTTAGCGACCACACCAATTTTGCCACTTAATTGTTGAATAGTTTCCTCTTGAGAACGACCATTCAATTGCTTAAGCAACTCTAGCCTATTAATCAATAAGCTTTGATGTAAGTTCACATAGGGCTCTGTAAAAAGAACTCGCGTGGCTCTTTTAAAAGTCATACTTAATTTGGTGATCGCTAGATCCGCCTTATGGTTTTCAACCAGATCAACCGTATCATTAAGAAACTTTGAGCTGCGATCAAATTCCACCGGCACACCCAAGAGCTCAGCAAAACCTTTAATTAAAACGACATCAAGCCCTGTTAACTGATTATATTTATCAACATAATAAAAGGTGGTGAATCCTTGGAATACATAGCCACCACTAATTTACCTCTTTTAATAATCTCTTGAATCTCGTTAACAGACTCCTTATTAAAAGCAAGCATATCATTGGCCTGCACCGATGGCAGGCTAAAAACCACTACCAAGACTACGATGATGGTGTTTAACATGGGTTTAATATTTAGCATAGTGAAAAGTAGTTTTTAGCTACTATAAATTGGTTTTAAACGGGGTAATATAGAGCGTTATAGGTCAGGCATTCGTGACCGACAATGGCATATATTGATGCCGAATGTAGTGTAACGATAAAGCCGTTACCTGACCTACGCGACTTCTTTTAAGTTACTAACCTAGAAATCTTCAGCTCTCGATTACTACTTTTGTTTCTGCTATTTCTTCTAGTTTTTGCTTAGGCAGAATTAAAGTAATAATGGCGCAAGAGGTATGCACGATCGCTAATACCCGAAAAGGACCAATAATTGGATCAATTACTATAAATAATACTAATACCGCTTCTACAGGAAGATTTAATGGCGCTAATACCAAACTTAACATTGATAATAAAATAACTCCAGAGGCCCCCGCAGTAGCTAAGCCTGCAAAAATAGAGCCAATGACAACCGTGATAAAACCTGAAACACCTAAATCAACTTTATATAATTGCGCCACAAATAAAGTTGCCAAGGCAAAATACAGCGTGGGCCCCGTTCTACAGATAGTAAAGGTCAACGGCACTAATAAATTGACACTCTTTTTTTCATAACCCATTTTTTCCTGCATGGCCATGATAGCAGAGGGTAGACAAGCCAAAGCATTACCCGTACCCAAAGCCATGATAGCGGTCTCTTGGAGCGCCAAAAAAGGTAGAGTGAACGATCCGGTCCGTTGCCACATAATCAGACTACTAACTATAAATAACAGCAAAAATCCCATCAAAGCGATGGGCACAAATTGTATCATGGCTATTAATACAGCGAGGCCTACTTGAGAGACATCATGTGCTATTAAACCCAGCAAGCCAAAGGGCAAAAACAACATGAGCCACTTCACCATTGTAGAGAAGGCTTGATAGATAGAATCTAAGGATGATATCAGTGTTTGTGAACTAGACTTAGATAAGGAACCTATCGCAGTACCAAACAAAATAGCAAAAAACAGCACCTTTAAATTACTACCAGTGGTTAATGCCGAAAAAATGTTTTCTGGTATTAAATTCGCAATAAATGTTTTAGTAAATGAGGCCTTTTCTTTAGCTACAAAAGGTTCATAAGCTGAAATCTCCAGGTCGGGCGCCCCAGAATCCCTAACAATAGAACCTAAAGTAGCGAGTGTCCCATTATCAAAACTCGACCCAGGCTGAGTAATCACACCTATTGCTGCACCTAAAACACTAGATGCCAGCACACTAAACATAAAGACCATGAGCATTCTTTTGATATAAGAACTTTCACCCTCTGCTTGCATCAATCGAGCAATGCTGACAGAAATAGCTGTGATTAATATCGGCAAAATGCACATTTTTAAAATATCTAGATATATATGACCTATAGGTGCCACATAATCTACATACTGATGCTGGTATAAGCCTATATAAATACCGATACTCACAGCAATGAGCACCGTCCAGCTACTACGTAATATTTTGCTAGTACTCTTTACAATTTGCTGATTCATTAGTGTTCCTGGCTATTTATTTTCTGTTCAATTTGTTTTATTAAATCGGCGTAATCATTAACGACTTTATCAGCAGTTATATTGATATTGATTGATCTCAGATAAAAGTTAAGTAAATTTTTTAACTTATTATGATCCATAGCAACCGCAATACCTTTAGGATCATTCGCATCTTTTAAGACGACTGATAATAAAGTTAAAGCCTTCTCAGGCTGATCACGCAAGATCATTTTTATTTCAACGTCATCACGAAAAGCTGCGGTTATTTTACCCTCATAGACTGCGTTTATTGCATCTGACCAAGTAGGATAGCCCACTATTTCCATATTTTTAAAGTGCCTTGCATATTCTATATAAGAGGATTTGGCGACGACACCAATTTTGCCGCTTAATTGTTGAATAGTTTCCTCTTGAGACCGCCCGTTCAATTGCTTAAGCAACGCGAGCCTATTAATTAATAAGCTTTGATGTAAATTCACATAAGGCTCTGTAAAAAGAACCCGTGTCGCTCTTTTAAAAGTCATACTTAATTTGGTAATGGCCAAATCGGCCTTATGGTTTTCAACCATATCAACCGTATCATTAAGAAATTTTGAGCTGCGATCAAATTCTACCTGCACGCCTAAAAGCTCAGCAAAGCCTTTAATCAAGGTGACATCAAGCCCTACCAACTGATTGTTTTTATTAACATAATAAAAAGGCGGCGCATCTTTCGAATACATAGCCACCACCAACTTACCTCCTTTAATAATCTCTTGAATCTCGTTGGCAGGCTGATTTCTGGACGACTCCTCTTTAGCCTGCACCGATGGCAGGTTAACGAGCATTAATGACACTATAATAATGATGTAACTAATCGCTTTTAAATTTAGCATTGATTGATTAAAACCTTAATTGACTTTGTACATAGAAATATTGCGTGTCGAAACCAGGCACCGTCGTTGTACCATTAACCGTTGCTGCGCCTTGCTTAGCAAATTGGCCCTTAAACAAATAAAACCAGCCGGCATCAAAATTTAAGCTACTGTTAAAGTCATAACGTCCTGTAACACCCAGTTGCTCACCTAGGTAACTACCGCTCGCTTTAGTCGGTTGTAAAGTTGGAGTAGGACTACAAGCTGCCGGACCCCAGCAATCATTTGCTGATGCTAACCAGACAAAACGTTGTTGGAAGGTAAATTGTAAATCTGATCTAGGCGCAAGATTTATCTTATAGCCAGGTGAATTGATGTTACTACGCGTTATTGGACCATAAATACCTACAGGCCCAAAATCACCGACGACAACCCCATATAAAGGATCAAAACGTTGATCGGAAGACCCAGCGGTAGAGCCGGGATTTTTACTTCCACTGGCATAATCATATTCCAGCATTAAGCGGGGTGACCAAGGCATAGCAAAGGTATAACCTAGGTCAACATGTTCAGCCCAAGCTTGATGCATTTGGTCTTGGGTTGATGTGGTAAGGTATCGAACTGTACCAAACTGCCCCATGGTTTCAGTCTGGAAGTCAAACTTGCCTTTAGCCGGTTTTATATAGAAACGCATGCCGGGTGTATAGTATTGACGCTTATGGGTAACATTCTTCCAACTATCCGCTTCGTTTAAATGATACATATAAACTTCGCCACTTACGCCGAAGACTACGTTGCTTTTTTCAAAAAACGCGCCTGAGAATACCGTATGGGTCGCTTCTTGATCAAATTGGTGATTGTCAGTCAAAATATCGTTAGCGGCTGTAGGAAAACGCAGTACTGGCATGGTCACAAAACCATTAAATTGCCATTGGTTGCCATCCAGAAATCGAATCTTAGCACCAGTAAAAGAATTTGGGGCATTACGATAATAGGGGTTAGAAACTAAACGAGCACTACCTAAATGAAGAAGTTGTCGACCGGCTTTTATTTCGGTACCAATATGACTACCAAACAGATCCTTGTCTACCCAAGAAACATAGCCTTGAATAAAATCAGCGGTATTGTGCATTCCGCTATTGACACCAGAACCTGTATCGGCTCCCACTGCACGAGAATCCATAAGTTCAGTGGCAAAGCGGAAAGCACCTAATTGGGCTTCCAACCAAAGATCAGTTTGCAAAGTGATTTGCTGATCGCCACCTAAGCCCTTAGCCCTAAAAGTACCTGACAAGCCTTCGTAACGCGTACGCTGATTAACTGAGGCCGCTAACCATTGGGGTAAGCCTAAAGTGTCATGCAGATTCCATACTGGCTTTGCATATTTATTACCCAACAACGCATCATCCGCCTGAGAGGAAAAAGCAGCCATGGGTTGTTTGACATAAATAACAGGTTTCTCATCAGCTTTTACAATCGTCCCTGCGCCACACAGTAAAATAATCAGGGTTAATTTAAATAGCGGCCGAAGCATGGAGGGATAAGTGGATAATAAAGCGTACATAACTAACCTAATTAAGATCAAACATCAATTATTAGTATATCTTGCCTATAACTTTATAAGTAGTAATACTTACCGCTTGTAATGTGTAAAATATTACTCATCTATTACTCATCTAAGTCAGACAGAATTTTTAATATTTGCTGGGCCTCATTTAATAAAAATTTAATTTCATCGGTGACCTTATTAAGCGCCTGCTTATTATGCAAGTCTTCTTCAGATTTCTCGCCTAATTTAACCGCGAGATTTAATTTATCCCAATCATATTTTCTACGTTTCTCTGGATCGACTAAAACGGCATAAGCTTCGTTAAGGTCTTTTGATTTTCTTACTGCCTCTTCTTTATTACCTTCAGACCTGTCTGGGTGATACATCATCATCAAGGCTTTATAAGCAGCCTTAATGACGACTAATTCTGCGCTATCAATAACGCCCAATATTCTATATAAATCTTTTTGTCTTACATTCATTTAACACCAGAGAAATGCGAAATTTATTAAAGCATGTGGAATATCCCATCCAACATGAATAAAAATAAAATACTTAAGCTAATCAACTAAAAGCACTATGCAATAAACCTTATCACAAACATCAGCCACTATACAAAGCTGTTTATAGCGATAAGTGTTTTGCCTTATTAAAAGTTAAGATATATATGTCAGTGTGTTACGGTTTTATTAACAAGCGGCTTAGGGTGTTGTACTATAAGCCCCAAATAACACACTTAGTTAGTTTCAATGTGTACTCTCAAAACCCTAGCCTATATTTTAAGCGGGCACAGCTGCCGAAAACTAATGTGTGCGCTTTGAACAGACTTACAATTCAATTACTGGAGAAAATGATGACTGTTAGCATTGATGACTTTAAAAAAGCGCTGCAACTTTGGGCTAGCGGCGTTACCGTAGTCACAACTCATTCTGAACAATATGGCGTTCAAGGTATGACGGCTACTGCCTTTAGTAGTGTTTCCGTTGATCCTCCACAAATTCTTGTCTGTATTAATGATGCAGCCGATACCGGCACGGGCATACAAGAAAGCGGTTATTTTGCTGTTAATATTTTAAACTCAGATCAGCAAGAACTCTCTAATCAATTTGCCGGTGGCACTAGCCAACAGCAACGTTTTGACAATACTAGTTGGAAAGCCGGTATCACTGGCGCTCCTATACTGAATGACAGCTTAATGTCGTTAGATTGCAAAGTATTAGAAAGAGTACGCGCAGGTACCCATTGGATTATCATTGCTGAAGTTCAAGATAGCATCTGCCGAACCGGCGAGCCTCTTTTGTATTATAGTGGTGCATATCGAAATATTGCTGAGCTTTAATTGAAAAGCACAACAGCTTCAACTGTTGCTTTGTAAAACAGCTAAAGCAGTTTTACTCCAGTTAATTTCGAGAGTATTCGGTTACAGTAGGTTGGGCTAACGGCTCTATCGTTAACCCAACATTGATGCTAAAGCAGTTTTACTCCAGTTAATCTCGTGCCTATTCAGATTAAGCACTAGGCAAATTTTTTTGACTAGCAACTTTATTGATGGATACTGCATGAAAAAGTTGAATTCCATGACAAATATATCTAAAGTAACCCACTGCATTACTAGGTTACATAAAAATAACAACAAACCTTGATTAAGGAATACCCATGAATATGAATCACGTATTAAAATCGGCGTTATTGATAGCACTAGTCGCCTTAAGTGGCCAAGCTTTAGCTTATAGCCCAGAGGAATTAGCAAAATCTTGTAAAAAGCCACGTTTTACCGATTTTAATTTACCTGAATATAAAGCCCCAGATAATATTGAAGTGGCCCCGAAATCAGAGTTTTTCATTAAAATATCAGCTTGGGTAGAACCTACCACGATTACCTTAACTGTAAAAAAACAGCCAATACCTTTTACAGTAGAAACCACAAGTACTTTTTTTAAAATCAAAGCCCAATTACCTGCTGAATACACGGGTGAATTTATCAGAATTAATGTAGGCGCCAAAGCTGTATTAGGCTGCGATGATAATACCGGCTGGCTGATTAAAGTAGCCGATCATTAATACTAACAAAAGCCATTTATAAAATTTGGAGCGCAACAGCTTCGGCTGTTGTCTTTAAAAACTGCTAAAGCTGTTTTACTACCCGTAAATTGACGCAAGATCTTCCCTATACAAAATCATTTCAGCCTTGATTTAAACATTTTGTACTTATATAGTCATCTATGACTGTTTAACTTACCTTGACTATTACAGATGAAAATAACCTTATTAAAGTCCTTAGCTTTATTATGTATTTTATCAACCCCCACCCTTAGTTCGGCTGCTGGTTTACCCCCTTATGATGGCACGCAAGCCTTACCTTCGTTAGCCCCTATGCTAGAACGCAGCATGCCTGCCGTAGTTAATATCGCTACTTCAAAGAATATTGAGCTCAGCGACAATCCTTTAATGCAAGACCCTATCTTTAGGCAACTTTTTAATGTGCCTAATCCGTCACGCCAACAGCAACAAAAAAACAGCTTGGGTTCTGGCGTTATTATCGACAGCAAGCAAGGTCTCGTTTTAACCAATAATCATGTTATCGATAAAGCCGATAAGATCCTAGTCACTTTGCATGATGGCAGACAACTTAATGCTGAATTAATCGGCACCGACCCTGAGTCTGATGTCGCGGTCATTAAAATTCCTGCTAATAATTTAAGCCAATTAACGATGGCTGACTCTAACCTGCTTAAAGTGGGTGATTTTGTAGTCGCCATAGGTAATCCCTTTGGTTTAGGACAAACCGTTACCTCAGGTATCGTCAGTGCTTTAGGTCGCTCTGGCCTAGGTATAGAAAAGTATGAAAACTTTATTCAAACCGATGCCTCTATTAATCCCGGTAATTCAGGTGGCGCACTGGTTAATTTACGTGGAGAACTCATTGGCATGAATACCGCCATATTGGCACCTTCGGGCGGCAATGTCGGCATTGGTTTTGCCATACCTACCAACATGATTACGACCATTAAAGATGTACTGATTAAACATGGTGAAGTCAAACGCGGACTACTCGGCGTCACCACACAAGATTTAACCCCAGAATTGGTTAATGCTTTTAATTTAGAAACCCAGCATGGCGCAGCTATTAGTCGTATTGAAAATGACTCACCTGCAGCCAAAGCTGGTTTAGAGCCAGGTGATATTATTGTGGGCGCTAACGACAAGCCTATCAATAACAGTCAAGACATCAATAACATTGTCGGTTTATTACAAATTGGCGATAAAGTCACCTTAGACTATTTCCATGGCACAGAAAAAAAAGCCGTTACCGCTATTATTGCTAAAGCCGAGCAGACTCAACTAGCCGGTGAAAAACTCCATCGTTTATTAGTCGGCACCGTGTTAACTGCCACCGCAAAAAACCAACTTGAAGGCATTAGCCTCGATAAAATTAATACGACCTCTTATGCTTGGCGAGTAGGTTTAAGGCCAGGGGATGTAATCGTTTCTGCTAATCGCTATCGCGTGCATAATCTGGACGAATTAAAACGTGTCATTAATCCCAATAATCCATTACTGATTAATATCCAACGCGGCGAACAAGGTTTATTTGTTGTGTTAAGATAAGAGCGAGCATATCGCGTAATGTAGGTCGGGCAAAAGCGCCAGCGTTGCCCGACAATTTATGACCCAACATTTATTCATGTCCAAAGAAGCAACTTAAAATCATGACCCCTGATAGAGAATTCATACCTTTAAACATTGCCATTTTAGTCGTTTCTGATTCGCGGACTGAAGCCGATGATGTATCGGGTAAAACCTTAGTCGATCGCGCCATCGACGCAGGACATCATGTGCTAGAAAAAAAAATAGTACCTGATGATATTTACCAAATCCGTGCCGTGGTTTCCCAGTGGATCGCCCAAGCAGAGGTGCAAGTGGTGATTAGCACCGGTGGCACTGGCGTAACAGGTCGTGATGGCACACCCGAAGCCATAGCGCCTTTACTGGATAAAGTACTAGACGGCTTTGGTGAAACCTTTAGGATGCTATCCTATCAAGACATTAAAACCTCAACCATACAATCTCGCGCTTTGGCGGGTGTCGCTAATGCGACTTACTTATTTTGCCTGCCTGGTTCTTCGAGCGCCTGCCGTACAGGCTGGGACAGTCTTATTAAAGAGCAATTAGATCACCGTACTCGACCTTGCAATCTAGCTCAACTCATTCCTAGACTCACAGAGCGTTAATATGAAATCCATTTTTTTATTTTTAGGTGCCTTAAGTGCCTTAGTGGGCGTGGGCATGGGTGCCTTTGGCGCTCATGCCTTAAAAGCCAGCTTAAGTCTCGAGCAACTAGCGACTTATCAAACCGGCGTCAGCTATCAAATGTGGCATGCCCTAGGCTTGATTGGCATTGCTTTAGCCTTGCTACAAGCCCCAAGCTCTAAATTATTAAAGTGGGCCGGCATCTTGATGTTTTTCGGCATACTCTTATTTTCTGGTAGTTTATATTTACTGGTATTGCTGGATATGAAAATATTAGGCATCATCACTCCCGTCGGCGGCGTTAGCTTAATTTGCGCTTGGGCTCTACTCACTATCTACGCCGCTAAAAAACCGCATATCAACAGGTACACACATGACAGCCATTAATCCACCAACTATTCTTTTAAAAGATTACACCGTACCTGACTACCTTATTCAGAACGTCGATTTAAAATTTACCTTAGCTGAAGAACACACTCAGGTTATTTCACGCCTGACGTTAATCCGTAATCCAGCCAGCCAAACCGGTGATGTGGCACTGGTTTTAGCCGGCGAGAATTTAATCTTAACGCGCGTAGTACTGAATGATGATAACGAATTAAGCGCGCATGATTATCAGCAGACTGAAGAATGTCTCACTATTGCTAACGTGCCGCAACATCGTAGTTTTGTAGTAACGATCGAAAACACCATTAACCCAAAAGCCAATACCGCTTTAGAAGGCTTGTATTTATCTAACGGCATGTTATGCACGCAATGCGAAGCAGAAGGCTTTAGAAAAATCACTTACTTTCTAGATCGCCCCGATGTCATGGCCAAGTTCACCACCACCTTAGTGGGTGACAAAAGTCTTTATCCCGTGCTTTTGTCTAACGGCAATAAAATCGCTGAAGGCGATTTGGCTGATAATCAACATTGGGTGACGTGGGAAGATCCTTTTAACAAACCCTGTTATTTATTTGCACTAGTCGCTGGGCAGCTAGAGTGTATTGAAGATGAATTTATTACACACACTAATCGCCATATCAGCTTACAAATTTTTGTCGAAGCGCATGACTTAGACAAATGTGCTCATGCCATGCAGTCCCTTAAAAATGCCATGCACTGGGATGAACAAGTATACGGCCGTGAATACGATCTAGATTTATACATGATCGTCGCTGTGGGTCATTTCAATATGGGCGCCATGGAAAATAAAGGCCTAAACGTATTCAACACTAAGTTTGTGTTGGCACGTCCAGATACCGCTACCGATAGTGATTATGAGCATATCGAAGGCGTCATAGGCCATGAATATTTCCATAACTGGACGGGCAATCGTATTACTTGCCGTGACTGGTTTCAGCTTAGCCTTAAAGAAGGTTTTACCGTCTTTAGAGACCAAGAATTTACCGGCGATCGCACCTCTAAAGCCGTTAAACGTATCGAAGATGTCAACATGTTACGCTCGCGCCAGTTTGCAGAAGATGCAGGTCCCATGGCACATCCGATACGTCCTGACGCTTATATAGAAATTAATAACTTTTACACCTTAACCGTGTATGAAAAAGGTGCGGAAGTCGTACGTATGATCCACACCTTGGTTGGTGCAGAGGGTTTTCGTAAAGGCAGTGATCTGTATTTTGAACGTCATGATGGTCAAGCCGTCACTTGCGACGATTTTGTTAACGCCATGGAAGCGGCTAATAACATCGACTTAACTCAATTCCGACGTTGGTATGAACAAGCGGGTACGCCAGTCATCAGCGTACAACAAACTTATGATGCAGAGAGCCAAACCTTAAGCTTAACGCTAAGCCAACACTGCCCAGATACGCCCGGACAGACTAATAAGCAACCTTTACATATTCCTGTTACGGTCGGTTTACTTAATCCTGATGGCAGTTCAGCCTTGGATTCAGTTATTTTGCAACTGACTGAAGCCAAGCAAAGCTTTAGCTTTGAACAACTGACCCAACGTCCAATCATTTCTATCTTAAGAGGTTTTTCAGCGCCAGTTAAATTGGCTTTCGAACGCGACCTTGAAGAGCTGGCTTTTTTATTAAGCCATGACAGCGATACCTTTAATCGCTGGGAAGCTGGACAGCAACTGGCCAGCCAAATTATTTTTAATTTAATCGAAGACTTAAATCAGGGCCGCGCTTTAGTGCTGAACCCTATCCTTATCGAGGCGTTTAAACAAATCATGGCGCAAGCGCCTGCTGATTTATCCTATTTATCATTATTGCTCAGCCTGCCTTCAGAAACCTATTTAGCAGAGCAAATGCCGGTGATTGATGTGATCGCTATACATCAAGCACGTGAGTTTGTAATCTGTGCATTAACAAAACAACTACAGGCGCAGTTCAAAGCCTTATATAACGCCCATCATCGCGATGAATCAGGGTTATTTAATGCCGATGCCATAGGTCGCCGTCGTATTAAAAACACTTGCTTGGCTTATTTAGGTCGCTTAGAACTCGCCGAATATCAGCACTGGGCACAACAGCAATTTGCTAGCGCGAATAACATGACCGATCAAATCGCCGCCTTAGCGGTGATTGTTAATAACGCACATCCGGCTAAAGAACAATGCTTGGCTGACTTTTATCAGCAATGGCAAGCTGGGGCCTTAGTGATCGACAAATGGTTTGCCCTGCAAGCCACTAGCCCTCATGACGACACTTTTACAAACGTACAAGGTTTAATGCAACATCCTGCCTTCGACATCAACAATCCTAATCGGGTCAGAGCCTTAATAGGTGCCTTTAGTCAGGCCAATCCTTTACATTTTCATGCTGCAAATGGTCAAGGTTATCAATATCTGGCCGACCAGATTATTAGTCTTAATAGCCTTAACCCCCAAGTAGCTTCACGCATGTTAAGCGCCTTAACTACTTGGCGTCGTTATGATCTCCCTAGACAAGAGCTCATCAAAGCACAGTTACAGCGCATTATAAATACAGAGGCTGTTTCTAGAGATGTGTATGAGGTAGCTAGTAAGAGTTTGGCGTAGAGGGCTGTTGAATACCGCCATGTCGGGCAACGCTAACGCTTTTGCCCGACCTTGTATGATCAAAATTAATAAATTACTAAAAGATCAAGTAAGCTTTAACCGTTTATTGGGAGGCCGTCCCGACCTTAGGACTGGTTATTAATATAATCAGAGCCTGTGATGTAGATTGGCCCCCGCCCTATTCACCCAT
>CAMDOP010000069.1 GCA_945903675.1 Crenothrix polyspora | reverse complement strand
ATGAATTTTCCGGCTTATAATTAGCTAAACGTTGCTACAGAATCTCTTACCACATGAAAATTTACCAGCTCTATCGCCAACAACAACTTAAGGTAACGCTACAAGAAGCATGGGATTTATTCTCCTCACCCTATAACCAGAATGACCTTACGCCAGATTTTTTTCATGTAACCATCATATCGAAAGTTCCAGAAAAAATTTATGGAGGTTTGATGCTGCATTATCAAATGAAAGCGGTCTTTGGTATCCCTATGAACTGGTTATCAGAAATCAGCCACTGTGACGAACCCAAACGCTTTGTTTATGAACAGCGTGTTGGGCCTTTTAAATTTTGGAGCCATGAAGTGTGTTTGACCGAAACACCAGACGGCATAATGCTTGAAGATATAATGTTTTACGCAATGCCCGTGGGTTGGTTGGGGCAACTTTTCAATGCCGTCTTGATAGCCAGCAAACTTGAGAACATATTTGATACGCGTCGTGACTATTTGGATAGTCAATGGGGCTTAAATTGTTAAATATTAGTTACTGCGTTAATAAAGGGTTTTATTCAATAAACCTTTCCATTGTTTTAATGGCAATATTAAAGCTATATATTTACAGACGCGGCTTTTCGTTTTGCGAAATTTAAGTTGCTCAATTTATTTTGGAATTTGGAATTCAATGAGTAATAGCACTTTTACCCTGTCATCCACTTTTTGTTTACGTACATAACCTATGGCTCCAGGGGTCGATGCCACAAAGCGCACTACGGCCTCCTCAGAAGCCATTACTTTAGGAGGGCTGATACCATTGAAATACTGTACATTCCAATAATCTTCATGCTCTTCCGGCAAAATTGCGAAAAGAGATAGTGAGAAACTGCGACGCAAAGAATCGGTGACTGGCAAGTTTAACGGTATCCAATGATTGCCTTCCGAGTCCATTTGACGTTTACGCAAATAAATAAGGTTTAAAGCATCACGCGATAAGGTATCCAATGAGTTGGACACAGTTGTTATAACAGCAATAGGTTCGACGGCGAGCGCCGAAGACCCTGCACTTAACATTGCAACAAGTAGCGCGTAAGCGATGCGCATGTTCATTAAAACAGGATGGCAAAAGATGCTGACAGGCCATCCGGGGCTAAAGTTTCGTTGTGCTCACCCAATTGATAGTCCAATTTCCAAACAATCGGCGGCAAAGGCTTATAAGCTAATCCTAATAACCCGACTTGCCCTGCTTTATCCTGAAATTGTTCAAAAAACTCGTAACGACCTACTATAAACCAATGAAGGTTAAGAGGAACTACGCTTTGTACAAATCCTTGCCCAGTACTTGCAACACCAACATGGTCGCTGGTGCGGTATATCATTTCACTGCTGAGTTCAAATTTCTTATAAGACCAGGAAGCATCAAGTCCAGTTAAATAATAACGGCTGGATTGTAAGTCATGCAGAACGAAATCGGCAACGGAAGCCCCAATCTGTATTGTGTCACTGAAGAAGTACTGTAAATGTGCCCCCAGCGCATTATCAAAAGAGTTTTTTGATCGATGTGGATCAATGTTATCAGTTATATCACCATACACGCTATATTCAAGCTGACGGTTAATCACGTTAATAGAGCCATGCAACATAAGTCCTGAGGCATGCGTGGAGAATAAATTTTGAGTCGCAACCGGTCGAAAGGTAGTCCAAACCAAGGGTGCTGCGTGAATCAGGTTCCATTTACCGACAGGGGTAAGAAACTTTCCTAGCCGCACAGTCAGATTATTATTCACTAAACTGTCGAGATAAAACCTTTCAAAATCGAATTGGGCATTTTGTACCCCCAACGATTGATGCCTGCCTGCACTCAGTAACTCGCCCGCTTCTAATTCTGAGAAAAAATGCAATCGAGAGCCATTATCCCAGGTCAGAAACAAACTGAGATCACTCACATCAAAACTCCAGGGAGCTGCGCGAGGTAGGTTGAATTGTGTACTGGCGTAGCCGCCAATACGTAATCCGGTTTCACCCGCCAAATAACCAGTACCCAGACGATAACCTCCATCGACTTCATTAGCAACGGCTGTTTCGAATATCGATACAAACGATAACGCAGTCACCAATAAATTAAAAAGGGTAAAAATACGCATAGATTACTAAGTTAGGGAAAATATTTTTCAGGAAAATCATCGAATCAAAAAAAATATGGATGATATAAAAAATAACAGGCCATTCAGTGTGATAATTATTCATAGCACACGGCCACTCTGAATTAATTCAGGCCGGAGTCGATCAATTTATTCAGAATTGCCCACATTTAAGCCATATTTTTTGAGCTTATACCACAGCGTGCGCTCACTAATTTTTAGTATACGTGCAGCTTTGGCTTTATTACCGGTAGCCTCTGCAAGGGCTTTATTCAAAAACTTCTTTTCCAAGGTTGCTACACCCGCCTCCAGATCCAGATCCTCATTATCGACAGCAGACAATACTATGACAGGAAATGCGGTGTACAGTATTTCTTGGGGTAAATGGCTGACACTTACCTCAACGCCTTGGCTTAAAACGGCGGCACGTTCCATCATATTTTCCAGTTCGCGGACATTGCCTGGCCATGCATAGCCCATTAATGCCTGAGTGACCTCAGTAGATAGCTTAACTGAGCCGCCACCAAGCGATCGTCGATATTTTTCCAGAAAATAATGCGCTAATAATGGAATGTCTTCGCGTCGTTCTCGCAAAGGCGGTAATTGAATCCCCAAGACATTGATACGATAATATAGATCTTCGCGTAAGCGACCTGACTGAACAGCATCCAGTGGAGCGCGGTTAGTTGCAGCGATAATACGTATATCGATTTCTATGCTTTGATTACTACCCAAGCGATCAATACGACTTTCCTGGAGTACCCGTAATAATTTGGCTTGAATAGATGGGTTCATCTCGGTAATTTCATCCAGAAACAAGGTACCTTCGTGCGCCAACTCAAATTTACCAATCCTATCCTTGTGAGCACCGGTGAAAGCACCGCGAACATAGCCAAACAACTCGCTTTCCAGTATATCAGCAGGAATAGCGGCACAGTTAATTGCTACGAATAAGCCGTGCCGACCTGAATGAGTATGAATGGCTCGTGCAACTAACTCCTTGCCGGTTCCAGTTTCACCTATAATAAATATGCTGGCTTTACTAGGTCCTGCTTGTCGAATCAATTCATATATTTTTTGCATGGCCGGACATTGGCCAACAAATTCCCCCCAGCCTTTATTCATTTCATCGCGCAGGAATTCATTTTCCTGGAGTACTCTTTGCACCTCAAGTGCACGTCGTACAATCATTTCCACTTGTGCAACATCCAGTGGACGGATTATAAAATCAAAGGCTCCCAGTTTCATTGCGGCAACTGCATTTTCAATCGAGCCGTAAGCAGTCACAACAATCACTGGAATGGTGTAGTTTTCGCCACGCAGGGTGGCTAATAACTCTAAACCACTTATATCCGGCATATTAAGATCAGTAATCACTAAATCAATCGGTTTTTCGTGTAATATTTCTAATGCTGTTTTCCCATCATGCGCGGAAATAACGATACAACCGAATTTACGTAACAATATTTCCAGCATACGGCGTGCATTGGGTTCATCATCAACTACCAGAACACGCGATCCTTTTAACATAATGTATCTCCCTGAGAAAATGGTAAAAACAGCGTAAAACAAGCTCCGCCCAAATCACTATTATCGGCAGTCAGGCGACCACGGTGGATAGCAACAATTTGCTGAGTAACCGTTAAGCCAAGGCCAATACCACCCTCCCGGGTGGTAAAAAAAGGATTAAAAAGGCGGGCACAATTTTCAAGCGGAATACCAGGGCCATCGTCTTCTATAGTTATTTTTATTTCAGCGACATCCGAACAATCAGTACGTATGCGTATTCGTCCACCAGTAGGAATGATTTGAATGGCATTTAAAATTAGATTTAGAAAAACCTGGATTAATAATTCCTCATCGCATTCGATAATCTCATTATTTTCAGGTAATAACCCGTCTATCTGTATCGCTTTTTTATGTGCCTGCGTAGCAAGCAACTCAAGCACTCGCTGGATGATTTTAGGCATATTTTTAGGTTGCATATTGGGCTGTCTCGGACTGGCGCAATCCAGTAAGGTCGAAATCAAACGGTTGAGACGGGCACTTTCTTCAATAATCATTTGCGTCATTTCCCTGCCTTCAGAGCTTAACGCCGTTTCCCATTGCAACATTTGTGCGGTGGTTTGCAAAATACCTAACGGAGTTCTTACTTCGTGTGCCATTATTGCTGCCATTTCTCCTACTACGGCTAATTTAGCGGCATGGATAACTTGTTCGCGTGAGCGCGCTAAATCATCAATGAGTTGTCCGAAAGCTACACTTAATTCTCGTACCTCTTGTGCACCGGATACCTTGGGGCCTGCATAATCTGATGATTTTTGGAAGCTTTGAACCCAAGCGGTTAAATCCAGCAGGGGCTTGGCAATGCGACCTGCCACCCATTGAGCAACACCGCCAGCGACCAATCCCGTTATAATAAAAGCACTAAAAAACAACCACCACAAGGCCCAGATAGGTTGAAATGCCTGTTGTGTAGACTTAATAACCAATAATGACCAGCCCATATTTGCATAGCCTTGATACCCCTTGGAAACAGCATAACCCACCAATACCGATGAATCAGTTAATGGTTGTCCGGCATGAACAGTGGTGCCGTTTTGTTCCTGGAGCTTCCAGCTTGCAAAGGTATCGGTCAATAGGAGTTTTTGGCTACGTACAGCATCCGATGCGGCTATTGTTCGACCATCTGCATCCATCAGTATGACAAAACGCTCACCTGCATCTGCATGGCTGGCTTGGTCGAACAACCTGAAAATCTGCCGAAGATCAAACACCCCAAACAATTGTCCAATGTCCCCGGTTGCGTAGTTATCAGGCACAGGAGCCCGAATTAACAGATCAGCCTGTTCATAGGGAGCCTGTAGCTGTAAAGTTTGTAGAAAAACTTCGCCGTTTGGTACTTGTACGGGTAACCAGTCGCCTTGCGGCTGAAAAGAGCTTCTAGTTAATGTAGGATCTCCTGCGGCGACAATCCGGTTATCTCTATTTAAGTAAAACAAGCTTCGGTATGCCCCCGGATAACCGTGCTCTAATTCCGCCAAAAATTGCGCGAGGCGCTTGTCCACATCGCCAATACGGCCTTCTTGGATAATGTCCAGGTGACTCCATGAATGGATATTTTGTAAACGCTCAAAGACCAATATATCAATTTGCTCCATCAACATCGAAGCATCATTTTTAAGACTTCGACCAATTTCAACCTCTAAAGCAACTTTCGACGCATAAAAAGAAAGCGCGACGATGGGTACTGTCGCTAGAAGCAACAATACCAGAAAAGAGGTTAATAATATGCGGTGAATGTTCATTAGGCATTATACAAGGCTTACAATCATCAATCATAATATATACAACTTAAAAACAACCCAATTGCCTGTTTTTCAAATCCTAAACACGAGTTGAAATCGACATTCGAAACTCAATTCATGCACTCTTCAGGCAATAAATAGTTACTGCTTATTTTAAAAGTAAGTGCCCTTTAAAAAGGAGCCTTGAAATTAAATTGAAAGTTTGCCCTGACATTAAATTAAACGAACGGGAGGCTTATCTGGGTAAATAATCTGAGAAGGTTTCTTATGGTATATCTGAAATATGCCTTTGGTAGACAAAAAGTGAAAGCTTTGAGTAACTGAGGACACGCCCGAAAACTGACTATTATCAATAAGTCAAAGTTAAATCCACCTTTGATTTTAATAGATAAAGAAGCCCTGAGATAATTAACTCAAGGCTTCCCAAGTGAATTTACTAATTTACATAATAATATCTACTGCAGATACTGCACTTACACCGACTAGCTCAATATGGAATTCAGCCGCAATATCTTTATCATTGCTACCGTAAAGAACGCCATTTTCAAACCAAAGAGCACCATTTGCATTAGTAGCGTTCAGAGATGCTGAGGTTCCGATAAAGTTGAATGCATCGTTTGAACCGAAACCATTTTTGGCATCAATAGCCGACAAATCTATCTTATCGCCGGCTGTAAAATCACGAATTACATCTCTTGAAGAATTCAAGCCTGAGTCAAATATGGAATTAAACTTGAAGGTATCATTGCCTTGTCCACCAAGTAGTTCATCTTTGCCCAAGCCGCCAATTAAAAGGTCATTTCCATTGCCGCCTTCCAGATTGTTGGCAAATTTACTACCAATCAGCGTGTCATTATAGTCACCGGCAATAATGCCCTCAATATCGGACAACTTATCGTTGCCAATTCCTGCTGTATCTGAGGTTTGGCTAGACTTAATAACGGAAGTAGCTGTCCCGTTCGACAGGTCTACCCTAATCCCCGCAACTGCGCTGGTGTACTTAACGGTATCAAACCCAGCGCCACCCTTATAGGTGTCGTTACCCGCACCATCACCACCAATGATAAGGTCGTTACCCGCACCGGCATCGACAATATCATTTCCTGATGCTGAATATAGATAGTCATCACCATCACCACCGAATAGATTGTCATTGCCGTCACCACCCAATAAATTGTCGTTACCAATCCCGCCATATAGGTCATCAGACCCTAATTCTCCTGACAGAGTATCGTCACCATCGGCACCGAAAAGATCATCGTTACTAGTGCCACCATGATGGCTATCCGACCAAACCGTGCCATTGCTTCCAGTATAAGTTTCTGAAGATTTCAAATAGATACCGTCACCATTAACATCGGAATAGACGGAAGTCGCGGTCACGCCGTGCTCTAATTCGGTCTTAACGATATCAGCGCCTTGAACAGCCCACGACTCATTAAAATCAATACGCTCTTGACGAGATATGCCACGCTCGAATTCATAAACAGCGGTCACCACGTCATTAACTACATCAAACTTGTGACCGTTTTGGTAATTGTTGACCAATGTTGTATTTGATAATGAGGTAATAGCCTCTTTGTATTTACTGATTTTCGCAAATACACCATCACCATCGACATCAGCAAAAATGGTAGTTTCAGCGCGACCGTGTTCAACTTCAGTTTTGGTTACCTGATTGGTTGAGGCATCAAAAGTCCAATTTTCATCGGAATCCATTTTTTCGAATTTAGTTCGACCTTTTTCAATTTCATAAACACCCACGACGCTACCGTTTTGGATTGTAAATTGATAGCCTTTATTTGTATTATTGCTCATTGTTGATCCTCAATAAAATTATGATGTAGATTTTCAGAAATTAAATTTTCAACGTCATTCATTGCCTAAAAATTATTTATCTGAAAAGTGTATAAATTACAAAATGCTAGTTTAAATAACGTTAAACTCATTCTTCAAGTCTTTAATCCTTGATGATTAGATATCACCCATAAATAATTTTTTATTGCACAACATCAAATAGCTATAACAACGACTGATCGACGTATTGACATTAAAAATTTGAATTTACATGAAAAATATCTATTGAGTATTGACCTATCCAAACTTGGGTTTTACAGCGAATATTTTATTCACTTACATAATTTATATAGCACAAGCCATGCCAGAATTTATAATATTGAATTTATTGACTTTTAATACTGAGAGTATGAGCTTTAATCCTTTATTTTTGCAGTCACTGCAGACAATGACTGCAATTTTGGTATGAAAAGAACTATCAATGAATCATTTGCTAATATTGCAATGTATGCATAAAACGCAGATTCGTTGAATTACGCTGTCGTTAACTCAGCGCGATGAGTGTTGCAAAAAGTGCAAGCCGAGGAATGAAGTGTTTTTGACTGAAACGCCAGATGGTATAGTGCTTGAAGATATTATGTTTTACGCAATGCCCTTGGGTTGGCTGGGACAGCTTTTAAATACCCTCTTGATACATCATAAACTAGAACGTATATTTGATACGCGTCGTGACTATTTGGATAGTCAATGGGGTTTAAATCGTTAAATATTAGTTACTGCGCTGATTTTACGCAGTAACGTCATTTTATTCTCGTTTGCCGCGCCGAGGAGCGCAGGAAGAAGCGGCAATCGAGCAGCCTTTTCTTTGGATACTTTCTAAAGGCTGCGCAAAAGAAACTATCTCGCCTTCGGGTGCGATAACCCGATACTAAATCGTCGCGATAGCGACCACATTATTTGTTTTTTATAAACAGCTGAATGGCTACGTAACATCAGTTACTGCGTTAATTTAACGACAACAACCAATAACTTCGCTCTGGGTATTTAAGATCATAAACAGGCAATTCTATAAATCCTTGTTTACTATAAAGCTTGCGCATGCCATGGGCTTGCAGGTCTGTTCGCCCCAGCCGATAATCAAACTTATGTCGACGTAACTCCGAAAGCAATGTCGCAGACAGTTGTTCTGCTATCCCCAATCTACGATAGGTAGCTCTTACCCCCAGTCCACTCACATAAAAGGTTCGCTGCTGATTATTACCCAGAACATCTAAATCATGGCCACCGGAAATCTTTAAAAAAGTTTGATCACGAGGATCATCAGATTCTACAACCAGCTCCTGACCCAGCATATAAGCGATAACATGACCGTCTTGCTTATGCTTTGCAATAACCAGTATGGCATTCTTTCTCATCATTTCGGCGCCAAGCCCAAACATGATTCTTGTCGTGGAAAAGCACTCGTTCCAAGGCGGCTCACTGAATACTTCGCAAATCAACTCTGCTAATTCAGAGATCATAAGCCCGTTTTGATCTGCTTTTAAATCAGCGACTGTTATGACTTGAACCTCAAAAAAATCAGCCATAGTTAATCAGATTTTTTGGCAGATAAACGGTACCAAATAAAACCTATAATCAATATGATGGGAAACAAAGTGACCGAAAACTCTGCCGGTGAACAGCCGCGCCTACAGTTAAATAACATCAATAAGAAGAACGCAATTAAAACACCTAAGGTCGTTAATATTTTCATGACACAATATCCTATAAAACTATATGCCCCTACACTAGGGTAATGAAGTTATACAAGGATTTCCCATAAAAGCAACTTACCCTATTTGAGCGAAAGGCAGAAAACAATTGAATCTAAGATAATGCTAGTCACTATAAAAAAAATAGTTATTCCTATTCTTTGTCTGTTACACATGACAGCAATTTTCTGGTGGACTATGCCTCAGAGTTTTGAAGATATTAATCAATCGACTGGGGAAGCCAAGTTTTTTAATTGGCTTAGTTTTGCTAAAAATAATTGGTCAACAAACCTATTAAACCATTACATTGATGCAACCGGCTCCCAACAATACTGGGACTTTTTTGCGTCACAGAATCCAAACTTTCATCAATACTTATCGGTTTGTAATGATATAGCCACAGACAATAAGTCTGGCGAAATAAGCTGTAAAGGGCCTATTTTATTTAGCAACTTAAAGAATAACTTTGAGACTTTTGCTCTTTTTAGTCATAGCAGTCGTTACTATCGCTTAACAGAAACATTGATCAATTTAAACAATCCCCAATTATTAAAGGCTTTTACGCATTATTACCAAACTCATCAAGCTAACGACTTTACTGATAATGTTTCAGTCTTCTTACTAGCTCATCAATTTGAACTTTATCCTGACCTTAAAGATTTACCTAAATCAGGCTACCGTATAGATAAAATTCTTTGGGAGTATCATTAATGCAATTTTACTGGAACAATTTTTGGTTTAAGTTAATTGACGCCAGACAATTTGCGGCCTTAAGGATTTTATTCGGTGGCTTATCATGCCTTTATTTCTTAGAACTTTTACCTTATGTAGAAAGCCAGTTTAGTCGCTTAGGATGGTTGGGAGATATTCAACAAATCGCTGGTCAAAATGGAGGCAGTTGGTCGATATTTTTTATCCATGTCAATTGTAATCCAACTAAATTTGCTTATACCATTGTTAGCTTAGGAATATTAGCCTCCTTTCTTATGATGTTAGGATGGCAGAGTCGTTGTGCTACTTTTATATCGTGGCTAATATGGGTGTCTTTGTGGAATCGAAACCCATTATTTATGGATGGGGATGATGCGATACTTAAGATGATGTGTTTTTATTTAATGCTATCACCTTGCGCAAACTGCTGGTCTGTTGATGCCTATTTACAAAAAAAACCTCAACACGTTAAGATATGGCCATTACGTTTAATACAATTTCAAATTGCCTTAATTTATTTTATATCGGGCTGGGTTAAATTTCATAGTGAAGCCTGGGAAGATGGCAATATTATTCAATATATTTTAATTCATCCTGAATATTCACGATGGAATGGTTGGTTACTTATTGATCATCCATTAATTAAGACTGTATTAGCAGGACTTGCTTGGTTTATTAGAGGCTGGGAGTTAGTTTTTCCATTATTACTGCTCAATCTATATACACGCAGATTGAGCCTTTTAATAGGCGTCTTATTTCATTTAGGTTTATTACTAACCATGCATTTACGCTGGTTTCCGCTGATTATGATTTCACTGTATCCCGCACTACTATCAAATAACTTTTTTATAGTCATCGATAATAAATTACAAAAGTTGAAGCGGAATTTTAGTTAAATCGTCTACCAATTTAAGACGGGACACTAGTTTAATCATTCACTTTTAGACAGGGTTCTCATAAACGCAGACAAAGGACGAAAGGCAAAGGATTAAGGCTAGTACCTGTCAGGCCTTAAGTTGCTAGACTCCTAGTCTTAGTCTTAGTCTTTCGCCCTAAGCCTTTCGTCTGCGCTGAAACTGTCCCGCTTTAAGTTGGTAGCCATTAAATCAATAGGCTCTAAAGGAAGAATTTAATAAATTAGTCTGTTATTTTTACTAACCAACCACCTGAGCCTTTGCAATTACTTTGAGCATCTATAACAATTTTTGCATAAGTGCCTTTTAATTCAGCTGGAAGCGTTCCATGGACAGACACACTGGAGCCGGTAATTTTTGATCCAACTTCAATAGTAGCCGGTACTCCTTTCACAGTGACTTTAATCGTCTCTGGATGAGTATTCCCAGAAGCTCTAAAAGAGAAACTGGAACCTGGCTGAACTTCAGCTTTATCTTCTGGAATAAAATCAGTAAATCGGGGTTTAGTACAGGTATTTACACTGCCACTCCGACTGTTATCACCCACACCGTAAGCCATTGCATCAGTAGCCACCAGCATTAAAATAAGCATCGCAAAACCATTATTCAGTGTCATTATAAAACTCCATCGCATTATTGTTATGGAAACAAAGTATCTGATTTAAACTGTTTGTCAAATGGACAAAAAGCATGGCATCCTAGTTAATCTAGGATCGTTTTTAATTAACCATGCATCATATTCATGATCTAAGACTGCCTATATAACATCCCATATGCCATCCTAAATAATTGCTTCACAACATTAATAAAATAAATCAAAAAATATCCGGAATTTGGTATTGACGACTTAAAACCTTATGTTAAGTTAGACAACATTGTGGCTTTTAACAGCTTGACTCATACCTTGTGTATTTTAAAGCCTAGAAAAAGTGTTATTAGCTAAACAATAAGGCGTTAATGTAAATAAACTCAGGGGCATTGAGACGCTAAGGTACTTCAGCTCTCTTTGTATGCTTATGGTTTGATTTAACATAAATACAAGATAGCTGATTTAGGTTCCTTAAGACTCTATTACTGTATTAGCTGTAACGACCAACTTTAAGCAAAATGCGTGCTCTAGCGAAAAAACGGTATTTGATAAAAAACTACACCACACAGCCACAAACTTAGTTTCATTAATGTGCCTTAATAAGGCCGACGGAGTAGTTAATGTCTTTGCAAAACGTGCTTACCAAAGTACTCGTCTGGTTTGATAACAGCAATGTAAAAGTGAACGACAAAGCGAGTGATTCAATTGACTGGATGCGGGTAATCCCTTTTATCCTTATGCATTTAGTCTGCTTGCTGGTGTTAGTGGTAGGCTGGAGTCCTGTCGCCTTATGGGTGGCATTAGCTTCTTATCTGCTACGCATGTTTGCCATCACTGCTTTTTATCATCGCTATTTTTCTCACAAGGCCTTTAAAACTAGCCGTATTACCCAGTTTCTATTCGGGGTGCTAGGTGCAACAGCAACTCAGCGCGGACCTATCTGGTGGGCGTCTCACCATCGCCGTCATCATATTTATTCCGACAAAGATAAAGATATTCATAGCCCTAGGCATGGTTTTTTATGGAGTCATATGGGCTGGTTTTTATGCCTTAAAAATTTTACTACCCAAGAAAATTGTGTGCGCGATCTGATGAAATTCCCTGAATTAGTTTTGCTAGATCGTTTTGATAGCCTTGTGCCGATTATTTATGCTTTTTTGCTGCTGTTCTTAGGACAATATCTGGAACAAGCTTATACAGAATTGCATACCAATGGCTCGCAAATGTTGATATGGGGTTACTTTGTGTCATCTATCGCTTTGATACATTGCACGCTATTTGTTAATTCGCTGTCCCATGTGTTTGGTAAGCAACGTTATGAGACAGGTGATGATAGTCGCAATAACTGGTTTATCGCTCTGCTTACGCTGGGAGAAGGTTGGCATAACAATCATCATCATTATCCAGCATCTGCTCGCCAAGGATT
>CAMDOP010000068.1 GCA_945903675.1 Crenothrix polyspora | reverse complement strand
TTGCGGTGCAAGTCGTCTATTCATACCTGCTAATTGAAATTCATACTCGAAATCAGAAACTGCACGTAAGCCCCTAACAATGACGCTAGCACCTTGCTCTTGTGCACAATCGACTAATAAATTATCAAAACCAATAACCCGTACATTAGAAAACTCTGGAGTAACTAATCTAGCTAATTCAACACGCTCATCAAGCGTAAATAACGGTGTTTTACCTCTATTTACAGCCACAGCAACAATAACTTCATAATAAAGCTTAGAAGCTCTAGAGATAATATCCAAATGACCATTGGTAATGGGATCAAATGTACCTGGATAAATAGCAATAATATTCATGATATAGGATTTAATTAAATACTAGTGAATAAGTTTAAACTTCTAAGATAAAACTCGTCAACTAGAGTGATAGGCTTTCTTCTATCAACAATCATTTTCAGTAAGTAGATTATTAGTTAAAGCCTGAAGATCGAAGAATATTTCGAACAAATCGACATAAATAACGGACCACTGAATTGTATAAAAAAGTAATAAAAAAAGCCGATGTGAAACATCGGCTTTTTTATTGAACAATTTGTTTTCTTATAAAGTATTAACAGCATTCAATTCTTGAAAGGCTTGTTCTAAACGTGCAACCATACCTTCTTCACCTGCACGTTGCCAAACACGTGGGTCATAGAACTTTTTGTTAGGTTTATCATCACCATCAGGATTTCCGATTTGACCTTGCAAATAGCCTTCATTTTTCTTGTAAAAATTCATAATACCTTCCCAAGTTGCCCATTGGGTATCAGTATCAATGTTCATTTTTACAACACCATAACCAATCGATTCTTTAATTTCTTCAGCAGAAGAACCTGAACCACCATGAAAAACAAAGTTTAAAGTATTGGCTGGAACGCCATATTTTTCAGACACATATTTTTGTGAGTTATCTAATATGGTCGGTGTTAATTTAACATTACCTGGTTTATAAACACCATGTACATTGCCAAATGAAGCTGCAATAGTGAAACGATGACTAATCTTACTTAATTCTTCATAAGCATAAGCAACATCTTCAGGTTGGGTATACAGTAATGAATGATCTAAGTTACTGTTATCAACACCGTCTTCTTCACCACCAGTCACACCTAACTCAATTTCAAGAGTCATGTCCATTTTAGACATACGTGCTAAATATTGACCGCAAATTTCGATGTTTTCTACCAGACTTTCTTCAGATAAGTCCAACATGTGTGAGCTGAACAAAGGTTTGCCAGTTGCTGCGAAATGTCTTTCGCCTGCATCTAACAATCCATCAATCCAAGGCAATAATTTTTTTGCTGCGTGGTCAGTATGCAAAATAACCGGTACGCCATAAGCTTCTGCCATTAGGTGTACATGTTGTGCGCCTGAAATTGCACCTAAAACAGCCGTTTCTTGTCCTTCTAACTTTAGACCTTTGCCGGCAACGAATTGAGCGCCACCGTTAGAGAATTGAATAACAACGGGTGATTTAACTTTAGCCGCAGCTTCTAATACCGCATTAATTGAATCAGTATTGATTACATTAACAGCAGGCATTGCAAATTTATTTTCTTTGCAAATTGCAAAGATTTTTTGTACATCTTCACCAGTTACAACACCGGGTTTAACTACATCTAAAATTTTTTGTGACATTTAAGGAGTCCTGTATCAGTTAGTTGATTGAAAGTTAAGCTCATATCTATTCGACAGGTAGTTGTAAAAACAACTACCCGCAATTATTGATGACCTAATTAACCTTCAAGGCTAGCCAAGCGATCTGCAAGTAATTGTTCTAATGATTCTAATGCGGCTGCAAAACCACTAATACCTTCTGCAAGCTTATCTGTAGCCATACGATTTTCAGCATGCATCGCTTCAAAAGTAGCTTTGTCTATTGAGATTTTTTCAATTGACAGGTTAGCAGCATTAATTGGATCAAGTTTACGTGGCAACTCACCTTCAGTTGCTTGCAATTCAGCTAGTAACGAAGGCGCTATAGTTAATAAATCACTACCGGCTAATTCAGTAATTTCACCAACGTTACGGAAACTTGCGCCCATAACTTCAGTTTTGTAACCAAATTTTTTGTAGTAGTTGTAAATTTCAGTAACAGAAACTACACCTGGGTCTTCAGCAGGTGCATAAGAATCACGACCACTGTCTTTTTTGTACCAATCAAGAATACGTCCAACAAATGGAGAAATCAAAGTGATGCCATTTTCAGCACAAGCAATGGCTTGGTGAATACCAAACAATAATGTAAGGTTGCAATGAATACCTTCTTTTTCAAGAACAGCTGCTGCTTGGATACCTTCCCAAGTTGCTGCTATTTTGATTAATACGCGATCACGAGCAACGTTATGAGCTTCGTATTGTGCTATCAATTCACGACCTTTTGCTACTGTCGCTTCAGTGTCAAAAGAAAGACGAGCATCAACTTCTGTTGATACACGACCGGGTATGATTTCTAAAATTTTAAGCCCAAAAGATACAGCAAGACGATCAAAAGCCAATGAAACTACTTCTGCAGCAGAAGATGCTTGACCTAAACTTACGCGAGCAGCCTTTAATGTATCATCTACAATGCCTTGATATTGTGGCATTTGTGCTGCAGCTGTTATTAATGAAGGATTAGTCGTTGCATCACGTGGTTTAAATGTTTCAATGGCTTGTATATCACCTGTATCTGCTACGACTACAGTAACTGCTTTAAGTTGTTCTAATAAATTTATTCCCATAACAGGCGCCTCTATATTATTTAAGTTAAAAGTGTAGTACTTGCAAATCATTCATCATTGAATAAATTGCAACTATTTGAAATTATTTAGGGTGACAGAAAATCTAAAAAAACGATACAAATTAGATCAACATTAGAATATGTCCCGGATAAATTGGAACTTTATACTGCATTTATTAAGAGCAACTTCGTATCTGCATAAGCTAAATAATTATGCCTATGTATTTCTAATGGCGTACAAACTAATTCTAATAGTGGTTATAGTAAGATTCTAAACATAAAAATACACCGCGATCAAATAAGATTGCGGTGTATTAAATAATACCTAGATTAGGCTTCTTGATGCCGCATGTATTTATCAACACCAGTCTCTAAAATAGCTGGCTTTTGCTGCTCTAATAAGATTTGTCTGGTCATATATTTAGCAACCCTGCTTGGTTGTGGCAAAGTATTTTGATGTTGCAAATACTTTGAAACTCCTGTTAACTCATTATTAGCTACAATAGAATGTTCTTGCTTTGCAGTAAAAACAGCTTGCATAGCTAAATATTTAGCAACCTTGCTAGGTTGAGGCAAACTAGCCTGATGATTTAAATATTTCGCAACACCAGTAACTTCAACATGAGAAATCTTTGCTTTTAAGGCTTCTATTGCTGCTTGTTTTGCCATATATTTAGCTACATTACTGGGTTGTGGCAAGCTAGCTTGATGTTTTAAATATTTAGCAACACCACTCAACTCAGGTGCATTTTTTTTATTTTTTAGATATCTTTCAACACTAGAACCTTCATTAGCCTTGAGTGCATGTATTTGTTGCTTTTCTACGATAGTCTGCCTGAGCATATATTTAGCTACACCAGTTACTACGCTTTGATTTTGTACTTGTAAATATCGAGAAACGCTACTCATTAATTGCTCAGGTTGCTGAGCAAGTTCATCTGCATGCAATTTATCCTGCAATGCTTTATCTTGAAAATCTAAATACTTAGCGACACCTGTTAATCCACTAGTATCTTTAGAATAGATTGGATAATTAGTATGAACTACATCTACCTCATTAATGCTTGGTCGTTTCATGAAAAAGAACAAACCTGCAACAGCAGGAAAAAAAAACCCACTCAAGTTATTTTGGTCCATTGTTTATCCTCGGTCACGCATGTACTTTTCAACACCAGTTGCAGCATTATTCGCTGTAACTTTAGAATCGCTTGATTGTTTTGCCATGTATTTAGCTACACCAGTGGATACTGATACTGCTCTGACATGACTTTCTACGTATCTTGATACACCTGTACCTGTAACTTTATTCAAATATTTTGCTACACCCGTATTAAGTGCATAGGATTTTTTAACAACTGAGTCAGCTATATTTGAATTTTTCTGTACTATGGCCGAACTACGATTTTTTAAGAATACACCTGCAGCAGCCAGAACAGCTAATCCCAAAAGATAAATTAACTGAGATGAATCTTCCTTACTTTCAGTAGAGGTAACGGTATTATCTTTATTATTTGAAATAGCTTCAGAAGTTATTACTTTAGCTTTTGTAGTTTGCGCTTGTTTATAGTTTGTGTCTTGATATAAAACTTCAGGCTGGAAATCTGCTGCTGGATATTTCGGATCAACTACTTGGTTTTTAACAGAACCAGACTCAACCTTTTTAGTTTCAGCAGGTTTTGCTGCAACTGAGCTAGATGTACCACTCTTAGCAATATAGGCGTTATCTTGATAAAGAACTTCTGGCTGGAAGTCTGCGGCTGGATATTTTTGATCTGCACTTACTACAGCATTTGCTAATAGTAATACAACAAATGCACCTTTGGACAAATTATTCTTATTCACGTTTTTCACCTAAAAGTCGTAAGAAGAGGGTAAATTCCTCGAATATTAAATGCTATATCCATCAATACTCAAGGAGTGTTTATCCAAATTTAATATGTGTAACTATTGTAAAATCTTGTAATTACCTAAAGAACAGCTTCTACGTTTTTAACTACGTTTTCAACGGTAAAGCCAAACTCTTTGAAAAGCTGTCCCGCAGGTGCAGACTCTCCAAAACGATCTAGACCAACAATTTTACCGTTGGTCCCAACATACTTCCACCAACCATCAGTAACTCCTGCTTCAACTGCAACTCGTTGAGTTACAGCAACAGGCAAAACTGATTCACGATAAGCAGCATCTTGAGCATCAAAGATATTAGTAGATGGCATAGAAACAACACGGATTTTTTTACCCGCCGCTTTCAATACATCTGCAGCATTCAGAGCCAGTTCAACTTCCGAACCAGTTGCAATTATAATGGCCTCAGGATGACCGTCACAATCACTTATAACATAACCGCCTTTTGAAATATCTGCAATTTGCTGTTGACTACGTGGTACGTGCGGCAAATTCTGACGAGAAAAGACCAAAATAGAAGGTCCATCCTGGCGTTCAAAAGCTGACTTCCATGAAACAGTTGTTTCTACTGCATCACAAGGACGCCAAACTTGTATGCCTGGAATCAAACGCAAAGTTGCAGTTTGCTCTACCGGCTGATGAGTAGGACCGTCTTCACCCAACCCAATAGAGTCATGAGTATATACAAAGATAGATCGTATCTTCATCAAAGAAGCCATACGCAAGGCATTACGAGCATATTCAGAGAACATCAGGAACGTTGCACCAAACGGAATAAAACCGCCGTGCAAGGTAATACCATTCATAATGGCTGACATACCGAATTCACGTACGCCATAATTGATGTAGTTAGCATTAGGCTTGTCAGCGCGCATAGGTTTGTAAGTAGACCATTCAGTCATATTTGAACAACCTAAGTCTGCAGAACCACCAAATATTTCAGGTAAAATTTTTGCAAAACCTTCAATTGCGGCCAACGAAGACAAGCGAGTCGCCGTTGTTTTAGCTTCAGCATTTACTTCAGCAACAAAGGCATCCGCATCAACTTGCCAATTAGTAGGTAAATCACCTACTGTGCGTCGCAGATATTCAGCAGCCAACTCTGGAAAGGCTACTTGATAAGCTGCAAACTTTTCATTCCATTCTTTTTCAGCTTTAGCACCTTTAGCTTTTGCATCCCAACCTGCATAAACATTCTCAGGTATTACAAATGCTTCATGATCCCAACCCAGTGCAGCCTTAGTCAAATTAATTTCGTCTTGACCAAGTGCAGCTCCATGACAGGCATGACTACCGGCTTTATTCGGTGAACCAAAACCAATAGTGGTTTTACAGCATATCATGGTTGGCTTATCAGTTATTGCCTTAGCCAATTGAACAGCTTTAGTTATAGCATCTGCATCATGTCCATCAACATCAGCTATAACATGCCAGCCATAAGCTTCAAAACGCATAGGTGTATTGTCAGTAAACCAACCATCAACATGTCCATCAATGGAAATTCCATTATCGTCCCAGAATGCTATAAGGTTACCTAAACCTAGGGTACCTGCAAGAGAACAAGCTTCATGAGAAATACCTTCCATCAAACATCCATCACCTAGAAAAACATAGGTATGGTGATCGACAATTTTATGACCATCTTTATTAAATTGAGCCGCGAGCGCTTTTTCAGCAATCGCCATACCAACAGCATTAGTTATACCCTGACCTAAAGGTCCGGTTGTCGTCTCTACGCCTGGTGCATATCCGTATTCGGGGTGACCCGGTGTTTTTGAATGAAGTTGACGAAAGCTTTTAAGCTCTTCGATTGGCAAATCATAGCCAGTCAGGTGCAATAAAGAATAAATGAGCATTGAACCGTGGCCATTTGAAAGCACAAAACGATCTCGGTTTGACCATTGAGGATTTGTAGGATTGTGGTGCATAAAATCATTCCACAAAACTTGAGCGATATCCGCCATCCCCATTGGAGCACCTGGATGTCCAGAATTTGCTTTTTGTACGGCATCCATGCTTAATGCGCGTATGGCGTTCGCTAAATCTCTGCGCGAAGTCATATTATTCTCCTTCATTATTTTTTAAATTACATGTAATGACAGCCATTAAATATGTAAGTCTGTCACGAAATATTTTTTATTAACGTCTTATAAAAAAACAGAACGAGTGTTTAACCACTCGTTCTTTTCACATCACTCTAAGTTAGCATGCCTTTCTCTCATTATTTCTTCAGCAATTCCCTTCTCATGTATTACATGAGAAATTGTTGCTTCTAAAAACAATAAGGTTGAAAGTTCAAATACTGTTCCCATTGGCATTCCGAGAACCTTACCATATTGTTCTGAACGTCCAATTTGAAATACAGCATCGGCCATATCAGCTATTGTTGATTCATTCTTTGCAGAGATCAACACGATATTAGCACCGATTTTTTTTGCACTTTTAGTGAATGCTATCAATTGTTCAGTTTCTCCAGAACCGGAGATTATAATCAATAGATCACCATTTTTAATACTCGGTGTCACGACTTCGCCTACTACGCTTACATCGTATCCGCCATGTACCAATCTCATCGCAAAAAAATTGCCAACCAGCTTTGAACGACCAGCACCTGCGATAAATATGCGTTTGGCGTTATCAAGCAATTGGGTCAGCTTAACATCATACGTATCGTTCGTTGCTTCAAGAATGCTTGAAATCTTTTCTATGATAAGTTTCTGATGCATAATTATACAGCGTCAACTAATTCGCGAATTTCACGTGCAGCATCTGCTGGTGATGCTGCGCCATAAATTGCTGCACCAACTACTACAATGCTTGCACCTGCTCTTACTACATCTTGTACTGTTGAAGCTTTAATGCCTCCAGCTACAGAAATTCTAACAGGTAATCCTAAAGCAGCAATATCGTTCAAGTCAGCAAAAGGCGTGTGACCAGCAGCTTGAGCATCAAGACCTGTATGGATACCCATAATTTGTGCACCAGCTTCGCAAGTTGCTCTAGCGCATGCCACTTTGTCTTCAACATTAATTAGATCGATTTGAGCTTCTGCACCATGAGCGTTTGCTGCTTTAATAACGCCTTGGCATGTTGCCAAACCTGATACGCCAAGAACAGTAACAATGTCAGCGCCTGCTGCGTAAAAAGGAGTTGCTTCGTATTCGCCAGCATCCATAGTTTTAAGGTCGACTAATAACAATTTATCTGGAAATCTTGCTCTTAGTTCTCTAACCAGATTGATGCCATTGTGTTTAATACATGGAGTTCCGATTTCAAAAATATCAACATACGGTGCTACAGTGGTAGCAAGAGCTACTGTTGCGTCGAAATCCAGTGAATCTAATGCCATTTGAATTAATGCTTTTGCCATGTTATGTGCTCCGAAGGGTTATATTAATAGTTATAGTTGGTTACATACTTGTTTTGCGGACATAACTTTAAATTAGAATAGGGACAACTGTCAATCCAAAATATTATTGATCAATACCGCATCGTTCTTAAATCATTTTATTCAATTATATTTCAGATTACTTTATACCCAAAAAATTTAGTTTAATCAACATGTTAATCACTACCCTTAACTCTTGCTTCTTATTTTTTACTTTATCAGTTTTATTGTGCTCACATATCTTAATACTTGTTTTTCTTGTTTGCTTACAGAGTAGTTTAGAAAAAACTACATCTTATTAACAAATAGCATTATGCTATTAATACACTAAATAGAATCTTGAGGACTTGCTATGCCCTATAATATAAATCACGTAGACGAATTAAATATTCTTATCCGTTACAATTTAAATACAACACTTGAAGGAATCAAAGTACATAAGACAGCCACAACTGAAAACATCGCTGCTACTAAACGCCTTTTCGACAAAGGCTTAATAACACATGAAGATGGTGGATATTTAACTAGTCTTGGTCATGATGCTGCAGAACAGGCACAAACTGTGCTAAATCTTCTCAATCCCGCTTAAATATTTGTTTGTTATATTTATAAAGTTCATTAAACATTGTTTAAATCATTTCCTTCATCCTTAATTTTAGGATGAAGGTGGAATAAGAAAATATTTTTTAAAGTGCCTTATATTATCGTCTAAATCAACACCTATGACTTGCACTATAAACATAAAACCCTTGATTATCGCCTTTAGTAAGTCAAATTTTTTACATTTAATAAATCAAATCCTTCAGTACAGTCTCTCAACTGAGTATTTATATAACACTCTTAATCATAGATCTTTTCTATGACTTTATTTTAAAAAACCCTCTATATACTCTAACGCACGACAGAAGCTTTTAATTTCTTCATCGCATTTTGCTCTAATTGTCGAATTCTTTCAGCAGAAACGTTATATCGCTCTGCCAGCTCATGTAAAGTGGCTTTTTTATCAGCTAACCAACGACTTGATAAAATATCTAAGCTTCGTGGATCCAATTCAGACATCGCATCAGCTAACAAATCTTGGCCATGCCCCTCCCAATCTGCTTTTTCAAGTAATTCCAATGGATCAGTTCCGTGTTGATGAAGATAATTAACGGGCGCACAATACATATCTTCTGAGCTTTCATCTACAGGCATATCATATGACATATCAGGACTTCCCAATCTGTTTTCCATTTCGTATACATCACTCAAATTTACATTCAAATCTGCAGCAATTGCTTTGGCCTCATCCCCAGACAACCAACCTATACCCTGCTTAGATTTGCGTAAATTAAAGAAAAGTTTACGTTGAGATTTGGTTGTAGCAACCTTTACTATGCCCCAATTTTTAATAACATATTCGTGTATTTCAGCCTTAATCCAATGTACAGCGAATGAAACCAAACGAACACCAACATCTGGATCAAAGCGCTTAACTGCTTTCATTAATCCAATATTTCCTTCTTGAATAATATCCGGCATTGATAGTCCGTAACCACTATAGCCCCTAGCAACATGAACAACGAACCTTAAATTACTCATCACTAAATCACGAGCAGCTTCTAAATCTCCGTGTTCTTTGTATTTTAGCGTTAATTCACGCTCTTGATCCAATGTCAGCCGAGGCATTTGACGAACTAAATTCAAATAGGCATCAAAAGTTCCAACTGATAAATTAATTGGTAAAGCTAAAGCAGCAGTCATAAAATTTCCTTAAATAAAAACTTATGCAAATACTAGCACTCTATGACGATGAGTGCCAATGATTTTAATATACATACCTTTCATTTAATCCCTGCAACTCTTAACTGCTTAAAACCAGTAATTAAACCATCCATTTAAATAGATCAGAAACACACAACACCGTGCCATATGAACTTAATATATTTTTGAATTAAAATTATTTATAATTTTAAGCTCAAATCTATATACGTTCATTATCATTTTTAACCTGCTTAATGGTTTATTCGATTGTAAATCTTTATATATTTAGAAGTTTTTCTGCTTTAACTTAGTTGAATGCATTTGATAACTAAGCACCACCCATGATGCCAAAACGCCAAGTAGCGATGAAATGGTTATTAATGCCAACGTATCTGTTAGAGTTAAAAATAACAAATGAAAGCTCCCTCCATATAGGCTAGATAGCTTTTCTACAGAATGGCGTAAAATCAGCATCAACACTGTTACAATGAACCAAGCAGATATACTAGAAATAAAACCTATCCAAAAACCAGCATACAAAAATGGACGCTGTATAAATGAATTTGTAGCTCCAACTAACTTTTCAATAATAACTTCATCTCTACGATTATGTAATTCCAATCGAACTGTATTACCAATAATGAGTAATACCGCTGCTCCTAATAATATATTTAATATATCAGCAAACAATTCAAAAACATTTATTATGGACTGCAAACGCTCAATCCACTGTAAATCCATTTGTACCACATCAACCTCTGACGATTGCTGAAATTCTTTTTGCAAATCTTCCAAATCTTGCTTTTTATCTAAACTCTTTTTAGGCAATACTTGCAATACTATTGGAAGTGGGTTTTTTTCTAATTCATTTATAGCTGATCCAAATCCGCTATATGTTTGAAATTCTTTAGCAGCTTCGTCTTTAGTTATTAATTTAACGGATTGAACATTACTATTTTGTCTTATGCTCTCTGCTAATTTATTAGCATGAGTCTCAGACACATCATCTCGAAGAAATAATGAAATTTGATTATTAGCTTCAATATGTCCCGCTAACTCCTGAATATTTAGCTCTAAAACATAAAAGCCACTAACAAATGAAATCGCAATAGCAAGCACAGATATAGTCATGATTGAATTGAAAGGTGCTGCTACAATACGACCTAAACTTGAAAATAATGCATGTGCATGTTGATCTCTATAGGCATGTAATTTATCAATAAAATAACCTCCAGCTACTTTTGTTTGCCTCTTAGTCTGCTTCAGAGAACTTTCTTTTACTTTATTTCTAGTCTGATTTTTTTTCCTGTAATTCATCTCTTAACTCGTAACTAATTGACCATGATCCAACTTTAATACACGATGATTTAGTTGAGTAATCAAAGAAATATCATGGGATGCGATCAAAACTGTAACTCCAACCTGCTGAAACTGCCCAAATAAAAACATGATTTCAGCAGATAATTCGGGATCTAAATTTCCTGTAGGCTCATCTGCTATAATAATAGGCGGCTTATTTACGACGGCCCTTGCAATACCTACTCGCTGCTGCTCGCCTCCTGATAAAGCCAATGGATATTTCTTTTCTTTGCCCGTTAAATTAACCTTATCTAATGCCGCTCTTACTCTACGAGTAATTTCATGATGCCCATAGCCTGCTATAACTAAAGGTAGTGCTATATTATCAAAAACAGTTCTGTCGTAAAGTAACTTATAATCTTGATATATAACCCCCATTTTTCTTCTAATAAATGGTAATTGGTGTTCTTTAGCTATCCTAAGATCTTGCCCATCTAAGACTACCCGCCCCCTACTACTGCGCTCCATTATCGTTATTAATCTTAGTAGAGTACTTTTTCCAGCACCTGAATGCCCAGTAAGAAAGGCCATCTCTCCTTTCGCCAGATGAAAACTAACATTCCGTAAAACATCTCCAGCTTCTGGATAGCGCATTGTGACCGCATCGAAATCAATCATGCCTTAGTCCTTTACAAAGAGTGCATCAACAAACTGTTCAGCATTAAAATCCTGTAAATCATCAATACCTTCACCTATACCAATATACCTTATGGGAATTCCTGCATGTTTAGCTAAGGCAAAAATAACGCCACCTTTTGCTGTGCCATCTAACTTAGTCAACACCAATCCAGTTAAGGCAACTGCTTCATTAAATAATTTGGCCTGAGATAAAGCATTTTGACCAGTACCGGCATCCAATACTAATAAAACTTCATGGGGAGCTGCAATATCTAGCTTACCCATAATTCGTTTCACCTTCTTTAATTCATCCATCAAATGAGACTTCGTGTGTAATCTACCGGCAGTGTCAGCAATTAATACATCAACGCCTTTTGCTTGTGCAGATTGTAAGCCATCATAAATAACAGATGCTGAATCAGCGCCTGTATGCTGAGCGACTACATGAATATTATTGCGCTCTCCCCAAACTTGTAATTGCTCAACAGCTGCCGCCCTAAAAGTATCTCCTGCGGCTAACATAACACTATGACCTTGTGCTTGCAGGCGTTTAGCTAATTTACCAATTGTGGTTGTCTTACCAGCCCCATTAACACCAACCACCAATATAACAAAAGGCGTATCTTGTTTTGGTATTTCCAGAGGAATATTGCAGGGCTTTAGTATGGCCAGTAGCTCTTCCTTTAAGGCAACTGATAATGCTATACCATCGCTTAATTGATGCCGCTCGACACGCTGTGTTAAGTGCCTAATAATTTCTGATGTCGCATCAACACCCACATCAGCCATGATTAAACTGGCCTCAATCTCTTCCAGCAAATCATCACTAATGCCTTGCTGACCTATAGGCAGATTGGCTAATATGTTATTAAGTCCAGAACGAGTTCGCTTTAACTGAGATTTAAGACGCAAATAAAGTGATTCAGGCGCTAACTCGACATAGGCTTCTTCTTCAAGCTTTTCAGGTAT
>CAMDOP010000067.1 GCA_945903675.1 Crenothrix polyspora | reverse complement strand
CCTCTGATCATAGAGAGTTTGGTTATGCGCAAATTAGAGCGCGTGGACATTCTAAGTTATTGACAGAGATTGAAGATCATTTATCTCCAGAAGGTTACGGCTTACTAGATGTCTGGATGAGTCATGGTGATAGAGTTGTTGAGTTACCTCAAGGTTTTACGCTAATAGCCAGTTCTGATGGTGCGCCAATAGCGGGTATAGCCAATGAAGAAAAAGACTTCTATGCTCTACAATTTCATCCAGAAGTCACACATACCAAACAAGGTGGACGTATATTGTCTCGTTTTGTTTTAGATATTTGTGGCTGTGAGGCGCTTTGGACGTCCAATAATATTATTGAAGATAGTATTAAAGCGGTACAAGAAAAAGTCGGTACCGATCATGTAATCTTAGGTTTGTCAGGCGGTGTCGATTCCTCAGTGGTTGCAGCCTTACTGCATAAAGCCATTAAAGATCAATTAACTTGTGTATTTGTTGATACCGGTTTGCTGCGCTTACATGAAGGCGATCAAGTCATGGCGACCTTTGCTGAACATATGGGCGTAAAAGTCATTAGAGTGAATGCTGAGCAGCGTTACCTAGATGCTTTAGATGGCATTGATGATCCTGAACACAAGCGCAAAATCATCGGTAATTTATTCATAGAAATCTTCGATGAAGAAGCGGCAAAAATAACCGATGCAAAATGGTTGGCGCAAGGCACTATTTATCCTGATGTCATTGAATCTGCAGGCTCTAAAAGCGGTAAAGCGCATTTAATTAAATCGCATCATAACGTCGGTGGTCTGCCAGAAAATATGTTGTTAAAACTGGTAGAGCCTTTACGTGAGTTATTCAAAGATGAAGTCAGAAAATTAGGCTTAGAGTTAGGTTTACCAGCCGATATGGTTTTTCGTCATCCATTTCCTGGACCTGGCTTAGGTGTAAGAATCTTAGGTAAAGTTAAAAAGGAATATGCCGATTTACTGCGTCAAGCTGATGCAATATTTATCGAGGAATTATATCGCCACGACTTATATAACAAAGTAAGCCAAGCCTTTGCGGTATTTTTACCGGTTAAATCAGTCGGTGTCATGGGCGATGGTAGACGTTATGATTATGTCATTGCCATACGAGCCGTTGAAACCATAGATTTCATGACAGCGCGCTGGGCACATTTGCCTTATGAATTTCTTGATTTAATATCGCGTCGTATTATTAACGAAGTGCCTGGTATTTCTCGTGTGGCTTATGATATATCGGGAAAACCACCGGCTACCATAGAGTGGGAATAACAGTCGATAACTAAATCGATTGCTCATTTAGATGAGGCCGATAATAAAACGGGTCTATTAATTCTGGGAAAGCCGAGCTCCAGCTCGGCGTATAGATGTCCAGATAAATTTTGTCTTTTGTTGATCCGACCATCCATCTATAAAGTAAGACGTAATAAACCTAAGCTTTTATAGGATAGTGCTTCACTATCGTTCAGCACATCCTATAGTGGGTATTTTATTTTTTGAGAGTTAGCTAACGCTTACATGAAATCGCCTGACTGATAAAACATATTTGAGCAACTATTGTCCCAATAGTCAGCAGCATCCAGCCTTTAAAAGTCCTTAGCAAACGACAGTCAGCGTAATCTAGCCTTTAAAAGTCCCTAGGAAACAATAACCAGCGAAATCTAGCGCTTAAAAAGACCTAGCAAACAATAGCCAGCAGTATCTAAGGCTTAATCGAAAGTAACAGTCATTTAATAAGTCACATTGAGCCTATAACAAGGCTAACTAAAGGCTTAAAAGCTATGATTAAGTCTTTCATCGCTACGATTAAGCGCTAAATTTTATTTGTTAAGGCTTTAATCTGATGTTTTATGCGCTTTAAATAGTCAATTAACGCTTTGATAGCCCAATGAAATGTTTGATCACGCCGATTAAGTCACTGATAATTCCGATTAAAGCACTGAAAATATAGATTAAGCGCAACATTTGACAATTAAATGACTCACCAACCGAATACAGCGCCAGATAGCCGGTATTAAGCCCTTGATTTAGGCGGTTAAGTCTTTGCTAGGCTGTAATAAGGCTAAGTTAAGGCCGGTTTTTGGCTAGATGACCTAAAAAATCAAAGTAAGTAGCCTCGATGAAACGCAGGGCCATAGGATGTGCTGAACAAAGTGAAGCGCATCGTTTATGAACGTGAATGATGCGCCTCCTAGCGTCGGCACATCCTACGCACTTTTTTAGCGCAGTATTTATCAGAACCTTTAGCAAGTAGCCTCGATGAAACGCAATGGAGTCGAGGAAGTCGGAGCGCTGTATAACCATGATTCCGCCTTGCTTCATCGAGGCTACTTGCTTTATTAAAGAGGGGAAATAAATCATTACAATAAAACACTTAAATCAACCGTAGCGCACTATGTCAATCTTCCGCTTTCAGCAGTTTTCAGTCATCCAGATGCAATCCGCCATGAAAGTCTGTACGGACGCGGTGCTATTTGGTGCTATGGCACCCGTTAATAAGGGTGATCGGGTTTTGGATATTGGTGCGGGGACAGGCGTACTATCGCTAATGGCCGCTCAATTGGGCGCGGAACAAGTGACGGCGGTAGAATTAACGCAAGCTAGCTATGAAGAAGCGCAGCTAAATTTCGGTAATAGTCCTTGGGCCGATCGTCTTGAGGCCGTGCATCAAGATATTCAAGGTTTTGCTATTTCAATTGGGCATCAATATGATCTTGTTATTTGTAATCCGCCCTTTTTTGAGAATCACAGCAAGACCACAGATTCACTTAGAAAAGTCGCCCGACATAACGATGAATTGCCTTTTGCTGATTTAATTAAAAGTGCAGATCAATTACTGTCCAGTCAGGGCTTGTTTTACCTGTTACTACCCGTGCATGCGGTAGAAAAATTTGTTGAGGCCGCATTAGTGGCGGGTTTTTATTTAAGCAAGCAAACAGATTTTCGTGGCTATAGTCATAATAACGCCAAAGTGTCTGCGTTGACTTTTAGCCGCACAGACCTTGTTGTTTCGAGGGCATTAATGACCATTTACCAATCCCATCGGGTGTATTCGCAAGACAGCGAACATTACTTGTCAGCTTTTCTGTTGCGATTTTCTTCACAGCCCATAGTTTAAAACTGAAGCATCATTCATATTTTGATTTTGACCGTTAAATGATGGGCAACGAAAAGATGTTGCCCATCCTATAAATTACTCGACTGTTTTTTTTTGTTTGTGATTCAATGACGACCATCGTTGCTTTACTAGATCTTTAATGCGTGGTGCATTAAGCAAAATAATAAAGGGAATCGCACAACCCACTAGTACACAGAGTATTAATATAGCAGTGCTTAGTGAGCTCCAATCTTCCGGATAGATATCTGCTTTTACTGGGGCGGTTAGTCCCGGCATGCTAGGTAAATCATCATTGCCATCCTTGGTAGCATATATAGATAGCGATACACTCTCAATTAATACAGCTTTTTCTCTAAAGCTGTAGATGTCTCATGGTCACTCAGCGATACCTTTTGGTAAATGCCGGTTAATTTACGCTTAAACTCATCAGAGATTTGTCGAGAATCTTGCTTGCTTTTGACTACGCGCGGTGTAATTAGCACAACTAACTCATTTTTAGTTCTGGTATAGCTAGTATTACCAAACAAAGAGCCTATCCACGGCAGATCATATAACAAAGGAATTCCGTTTTTAGTCATCGCATTGTTATCATCAATGAGACCACCGAGTACGATAGTTTGTCCATCATTGATGGCAATGGAGCTAACGATTTCTTTTTTATTAATGGTAGGCGATTGAATGCCGACTGCAGTGGTTACTGGTATTACTGAACTAACAATTTGGTGGACGTCCATAATAACCATGCCGTTGGCATTAACTCTAGGAGTAACTTCTAAGGTAACGCCAGTATCTTTATATTGTATGGAGTTACTTGTCAGTAAACCGGCTGTTATTCCAGATGAAGTTGGCAGTTGTGTTGAATTTGTTTGTATAGGTACTTGATCACCGACATTTATTTTCGCTTTCTGATTATTTAAAACCATTAAAGACGGCGACGAAATGACATTAACGTTACCTTTGTCAGCTTCTGTACTTAAAAGTGCATTAACAGCGCCTGAGTTATAGATGGCGCTCAGCCCACCTGTTGCAACAGCTGATGTAGCAACAAGAGCTGCATTCCCCATCGTAGCCGCACCACCTAAAGCACTACCCACAGCACTATTGCCCTGTTTTAAATACCAAGCGATACCATATTTTAAATTATCAGTCAGTTTAACCGAGGCGATGGTCGCATCAATCAGCACTTGTAACGGTACAATGTCGAGTTGCTCGATAATAGGTCGAACGACAGCATACTCTTGCGGGGTAGCGACAATCACTAGGGCATTATTGGCTTTATCGGAAATTATTCTGACATTGTCAACTTCAGAAACCTTAGCCGTGCCTGTTTTAACATGACTATCTGAGCTGGATTTAGGTTTTGCCGTATCAAATGCCGCTGTAGTCGGGGTATCGGTCGGTGATTTGTTGGTGATTTCCGTTGCTGTTTGTCCTGGGGCTACTTTGGCTGAAGTTGATTTGCTTTGTGCACCAGTAAAAATTTCATTCAAGGTGTTTGCTAAGTCTTCGGCATTGGCGTGTTGAACTTTATAAACATTTACACCACCACCAGACGAGGTGTTTGCTTTGTCCAGTCTAAGCACCCAATTTTCGATATCTTTTAAATAGTGACCTTGATGCGTAACAGCCAGAACGGCATTTAATCGCTGTATGGGTATAAATTGAAAAAATGCAGACTCATCTTTTTTCGCTTTTTGATGAAAAATACCTTCGAGTTCTTTAATAACTGTTTCTGAATCAACATGAGCTAAAGTAAACAAGCCAAAAGAACGGCCTTTTAATAGATCAATATCAAAGGTGCTAACTAGGTCTATGACTCTGGCTATTTCATCAGCAGTACCAGAGGCCACCAGAATATTACGATTGCCATCAACATGAAGGATGGTTTTTTCATGGACTAGTGGCTTTATAATGTCGGCAACATCTTGAACTGCGACATTTCTGACTGGAATAACTCGGGTTTGATAGCCTGTTTTGCTGCTTGCTATATTGGAAGTAAATAAAGCTTCAGCCGTAGGTTCAATATGATAAATACGACTATCTTTAACCAATGCCGCATTATTCATGCGCAATACCATTTCTAAAGTCGGTATTAACTCTTCTTTAGTTAAGGCTACGGTGGTCTGTAAGGTGACTTTACCCGCCACTTTTGGGCTAAGTACATAGCTTTGTCCGAGTATATCACTCAAGATTACTTTGGCGACTTCACCTAGATCGGCATCATCAAAATTTAAGCTATAGGTGCCAGCACCTGTAGGCGTGACGGCTCTGTGTTGAGGAACAGCCTCTGGCACAAAACGGTCAGTTCCAGGATACATTTCACTCGATGTTTTTATTGTTTTGCTTGCCTGCGGTGTATTTTGTAGTTCTTTAAAGGCAGTGTCCTGCTGATTGTCTTGTTGTGCAGTGACCGGAGTCAACGGTAGTTTATCTATTGTAAAAGGTTTTAATGCCTCACAGCCGACCAATGACAAGCTCATCAGCAGTACACAAGAGGGGTTTATATTTTTAGTGGTTGTCATTATCAATATTCTCAAAATCGCCTAATGCGGGTTGTGGGCTGTTAGGTGTATTAAATGGATTAAATACTTCAGGAGAAGGCGGAATGTTAGGTGCTTCAGGAGGCATGCCAGCAACTAAAGGGTTATTTATGTTTTTGGACAATTCTTTTGGCTTGGCTTTTTGCAGGAATAATTCCTTAGGCTGATTATTTTGCTCTAGCAAAACTCGATCCTTATGAATTTCTGTAAGTTTCCAGCCATCAAGATCAGCCCCGATCGTTAATTTTCGATGAGCATTCTTAGTTGTTTTAGCCTTAGAGCGACTGAACAAAGCGGATGCTCCTTTTGGAGTGGTATAAATACCATTCACTTGCCAATCAAAGACATTAGCGATTGTTCCGGCAGCCAACGTGGCTTCTTGAGAAGGTTCTTTAACGGGTCGTCTGCCTTTAATAAATAAAGGTCTAGTCACCAAATCCACATAATTGACTTCAGGTTGATTGAGTAAGTCTATAACAGGCATTTTATCAACTGAAAGTTCGGTATGTGTTGCATCTGTTGAATTCATGGTCTGTTTCTGTACCCATAAGCCATAAAACCACTCACTGATAATAATAAAAAAACACGCGATACAAATAGCTACAAGTACAGATAAGAGTTTACGGTTCATTCTGTTGGCTTTCTCATAAAGCTTACCGCTTGAAAGTTAATGTTTAACTTATTGCTGGAGTCAATTAGGTGAGTGAAATTATTTACGATTCCTCGCATGGGTCTTATATCCAGTTGGTCAATAATAATCAATGGGTTTGATGTTTCAATTTTGTATAGCACTGTTCGCAAAACTTCACTGCTTCCTATCATTCTTACGCTAACAGTTATTCTACTAAATTTATTTTTATTATTGACCGGTAGTGCTTGAGTGCTGCTTAATTCACCGCCTGCATCGACTATTGTTTTTTTAATAAAGGACTGTATTTCAGCAGAGGCTAAAGCATCTGTTTCTTGACTATTAAAATAAGCTTGCTGATCATGTTGCTGCTTAATATTGGCCATACTGGCTATAACAGTGCTTTTCGTAGCTAATATTCGTTCATATTGCTGTAGTCTGAACATTAAGTCATTTTTGGTTTTATGCAGTTCTAGACCTTTGCTAACTATAGGCACAATTAAGATCAAGCACATAATGAGCATGACAGCTATTAATAAGCCTACTGCAAGCCAGCGTTGTTTGTTCTGAATAAGTACGATATTCATAAAGGTGCGCCTTTAGCAAGCACATCAAGAGTAATCTGGAAGCGCTCAATTTTGTTAACTGCATCTTGGGTAACAGGCGAGGCAAATCGGACATGGGTAAATAAATCAGATGCTTCCAGAACGGCTATCAGTGTTGATGCGCTTGGCGACTCTCCTTGTATTTGCAAATGTCCATCTGAATATTGAGCATAACTTAACCATGTATCATCGGGTATTAGCTCACTTAAGGTATTGAGCATTTCTATCATGGCAGGTGCTGCACTTTTTTCAGCGAGCAATTGACGGGTTTCATCAATCGTGGCATCTATGTCTTTTTGCAAGGCTTTAACTTTTTTGGCGTCTTTCTCGAAAGTATTGGTTTTTAATATCAGACTGTTAACGGTTTTATTTTCAAGCCATACAGGGGTTGCAATAACAGCGAACAATAATAAACACGTTAGCGTTACTAGTGCCGCGTTAATAATGCGCGTCAGATTTTCCGTTTTTTGTCTTAGCTGTTGAGGTAACAGGTTATAACTACTATCAAATTTATCAAAACCTAGGGCTGAATGGTCATAATAAGCAAGATTTGGAGATAAACCTAGTGCTTTAATATCATTGATGAGTCCATCAAGAATTGATCGAGGCGTTAAGATGAGTAGCACTTTAATATGCTCCAGTTCATTCGTGCCATCAAGTCGCTTAACGGCAAAATATACTTGTTCCGGCTTAAAAGGGGTATAGCGATCCAGTTCATAAGCGACAACCTGCGATAGATTTTCTTTTGCCGCCGTTGGTAAACTGAGCTCTTTTTGAATGGCGAACTGATGGGTCAATCTAATGATGACCTGAGCTTTAACTAGGCGCTCATCCTTTTCCTGTAAAATCTTGAATTGTTCAACACCTGAGTCGTTAGTATCGATGGTTGTTAATGCTTCAGAGACGCCATCACATAGATAGCTTAGCATTAACTGATGGCCATCAGGGCTTACAATCAGATAGCCCTGCTTATCAAGGAGAAGTTGTTTAACTTTTTTAGGAAGTAAAAAGTCAAGTTCACGCTTCCACCAGCGAAAAAATTGTTTAAAATCTAGATCAATTGTTGAGTTCAGGTTCAGCATATTGTTTTACTAATAATTCACTCATAGGTTCGACAAATAATGATTTATTATGGGTCGTTAGCTGTTGCCATTTTAAGACTTGAAAAGGACTATGTAGAGACTGATTATTATGCGCTGCTATTGGATTGAATGGTTTAATAGTCACAGTGATAGTCGCACTTGATTCATTATCCAACCACGCTTCAGAAACCAAGGTTAGCACATTAGTTTGTCCAGGTGTAACAACTTGCCTGACTGTAGTCGTTTGGTCTGTACTGGAGGGTGGGTGCGGTATGGGGAGATTATTGATTGCGCTGTCCAATCGGGCTGCCATATAGGAATCTATCAGACTGGTATCTAGGCCTGGAATTATTTGCAAAACTTCTATTGCTGCCTGCTCTAGGGTGACGGTAGGCTGACCCGAATAAACCGTTATTAAGGGTTCTAGCTGTAGATAAATAGCTTCATTTATTCCTAATACTAACTGTAATTCTTCAATGGATTGAAAAGGTTTATTCCTAGGTGGATAGCTTAATCCTGCATCTTTATATTCTTTTTTTTCTGCACCATTACTATGGACTAAGTCATCATCATCACGCCAATCGAGTATGGTATCAACTAATTTCAATTTCATGTTTTCGTCTTCAGGAACATTCGCTAACAGAGCTTGTAACAGGACTTGATCAGCTTTATTAATATCTATTTTACCTGCTTCAGACAATACCCGTACTCGGACTTTGGTAGTGTCTGCGTTTATTTCATAGATACTGCCGTCAGAACGCCAGCGTTTATTCTGGTCAGGATTTAGCAACATCATTTCTGCCATGGCTATTCCCGACTCGGCGACTGCTAGGGCCTGAGCATTATTTTTAGTATCCGCTGTAATTGAGGCTTCTCTGCGCATATTAAGCGCGAAACTACCGGCCATAATGGTCAATAAACTTAATATCCAAAGTACCATAACTAATGCAAGTCCGGATTGCTTGCTCATTAATCTGACCTAGCGTTGCTAATATTTTCAGTTTCAGGACTGTTATTGTTATTTGCAGTTGTTTTGCCATCAATTTTAAGCTCTATAATCATTTCCGGAAACACCGCTCCATTTTCCGATTGTATATTGATTTTAACCAAGCGCGGCAGGCTATCTTTAGATAACCACTCATCTTGCCAACTGTCAGGGCTTATTCCATCTTCAGAGCCAAAATAAACTAAGGTAAAATCACTCACATGATTCATTAACATTTCTTCTTCTTTATGCCATAACGCACCCTCAGCTAAGGGAAAAAAAGGCGTTAACATGACATTGATAAACGAGCTATTACTATCTGACTGTAAATAGATGGAAAATAATTGTAAGCCTGATCTACCGGCACTAGCGGGCATAGCAGAAACAAATTGTAAAGCATGAGCTTTACCTTGAAATGAAAAGGTCATTTCTTCGCTAGAGAAATCATTCAATAAAGGCTTCGCTAACGACAAGTGCTGATTAAAGAAATTATAGACAACAGCAAGTTCGTTAAGGTTGGTGATTTTATTTTCACCTTTTTCCCAGCTATCGGCGCAAATTTTTAAACTGCCAAACAGTAATAACATCATCATGCTAAAAAGCGACATGGCAATGAGTACTTCAATCAGGGTAAAACCTCGTGCTTGATGCCTCATAATGTCTTATTAATTAACTTTAAGGTGATTAATTCTACTTGCCTGTCACTTGCTCCGCCATCACTCCAACTGACAGAAATCTTTACTTTAAAAAGTTCGGCTGTAAGGGTTTTTGGATCGACATTATCAGGATTAAACATAAATGGACTGGTTTCAATCCACCATTGATAGAAATTATTTTCTACACCAGAAGTTTGCCCGACTTGCAAGGTCGTTTCAATGCCAGTTTTAGCCATTAAATTTTTTGATATTTGTACCGCTTCTGTGTAGTTTTCGGCAACAGTAGCTGTATTGATACCAGTAGAAAATATCTTTAGCAAAATACCTAAAGATAGTGCGAGAATTGAAAACGCAATTAAAATTTCTAGTAAAGAGAAACCCTGCTGTTTATTGCTTTGCATGGACATCATTCAAGTTAATTTGACCTGTCAACCAGTTGATAGTAATTTCCCAGGCAGTCTTGCCGTGCTCTAAGGTGATTTTGCCACCTGTTGATGAACCGTCAGAAAAAAAACGAATATTTGCGGTGCCGTCACCGCTTAATTCGTTTTGGGCTGTGACAACGGTAAGGTCAATAGATTTTTGAATACTATATGTGTCAGCTCGATTACTGACTCTGTAATTGTTTTCAGAAAGATCTATGCTAAGTGTTGCTTCTTGATGAGATAATAAAGCCTGACCTCTGGTATAGCGTAAAGCAGAAGCCATATCCCTAGTTGCCGCCTTAATCGCCGTACTATTCTCTCCTGTGGAGATGTTAATGCCAACCACAGTAAAGCCTATTACCATAATAAATAACACAACCAACAGTTCAAGCAGAGTAAAACCTTTATTTAGGCTTGTGTTAAGTGTCAGCATTTAGGTTTTTTACGTTTGATTATCGCGAGTTATTACCAACTAACAATATCCTGATCTTCACCTTCACCGCCCTCTTTACTATCGGCACCTAAAGTAAATAAATCGAATTTCCCATGCTCGCCTGGTGATACATAATGATATTCTTGTTGCCAAGGATCTAGTGGGATTTTTGATTTACGTAAATAAGGGCCATTCCAACGCTTGCTACTATCAGGCGATTCAATTAATGCTTTTAAGCCTTCTTCATTACTTGGATAACTACCTACATCGAGTTTATACATATCCAACGTTGCTGCTAGATCTTCAATTTGTACTTTTGCGGCTTTAGTTTTAGATTCTCCCATGTGCTTCATGACCTGAGGCCCGACTATCCCTGCCAACATGGCAATAATGCCTAGTACGACTAATAATTCAAGTAAGGTAAAACCTGATTCTGTAATATGTTTGTTTTTTTTCATGGTTAGTATTGTTTTCGTTAAAAAGCTAAATCATTTACGCTTAAGATAGCCAATAAAATTGACACAATGATACCGGCAATCATCAATCCTAAGCTAATTATTAACACGGGTTCAAGAAAAGCCAGCATTCGCTGTATCGCTACTCTAAGTTGTTTATCATAAATAGTGGCTACGCGCAGCAACATTTCCTCCAAACGTCCAGTTTCTTCACCCATTTTAATCATTTGCATGGCCATTTTAGGAAATAAGCCCTTACTCAGCAAGGCATCCGATAAATGCTTACCTTGTTTTAACTGTTCCTCTGCCTCCTCAATAGCCGCCGCTAAAACTAGATTATCAACAGTTTCACGCACTATGGTTAAGGCCGCCAATAATGAAACGCCATTGCCCAGCAAGGTTCCTAAGGTGCGGCTGATATTAGCGGTTTCTTTATTAGTTATAATAGACCCCGCCAAAGGTAGTTTTAGAAAACGACCATCCCAGACCTTCTTTGTTGTAGGATTGGCTAATTGCATAGTCATATAACTGGAAATAAAAATTATACTAATCAATAATACCCACCAATAGCTTTGCAACCATTCCGCCAATCCGACGACTATCTGGGTTGAAACAGGCAGGGCCTTACCAGCGCTTTCAAACATTTCGGTAAATTGTGGTACTACAAAAGTCAGCATCACAAACAATGAGGCTAATGACATGACCAGTAGTATGGCCGGATAAATTAATGCCGTACTGACGGTGTCTTTTAATTCTTGGGAGCTTTCCAGATATTCAGCTAAGCGCGTTAAAACGTCACCGAGACTACCGCCAGCCTCACCAGCACGTATCATATTCAAATAAAATTTACTAAAAATTCCCGATTGTTGTTCCAGCGCATCGGCCAAGGTCGCGCCACCTTTCACTTTATCTAACACGCGTGCAATCAGTTTAGTTAAGCGTACATTGTCTTCAGTTAAATCCATTAATACCAATAACGATTTATCCAAAGGCAAATCAGATTCCAGTAAAGTTGCCAGTTCACCCGTCATAAGAGCGATGTCTTTCTGTGATAATTTAGATTGTTTTGAGCGCCAGCCAAGAAATGAGCGACTATTAGCGGGTGCAACACGAATCGGGATATAGCCTTCTGAATGCAATGCAGTAATCAAAGTGTGCTCATCAATGGCGTCTTTAATCCCTTCTTCTGTTTCACCCAGACTATTAACGGCTTTATAGGTAAATAATGGCATCTTATGTTTCCGCTGTAACTCGCATGACTTCTTCCAGAGTGGTAATGCCTTGTATGACCTTAACCAAACCATTTTCATAAAGCGTTTGCATGCCTTCGGCAATAGCGAGCTTTTGTATGGCACCCGCTTCTTCATGAGCCATTATTAATTTACGTATAGCATCAGTCATGGGTAGAAATTCAATAATAGCGAGTCGCCCACGGTAGCCCATACCTGAGCAGGCCGAACAACCAACCGGTTTGTATAAAACAATATCAGCATCGGGTGCAAATCGTTTCAAGCGCAGATTTTTGATGATTTCGGGGTCGGCCATAGCGCCTACTTTACAAGCAGGGCATAATTTTCTAACCAAGCGTTGCGCCAAAATCCCATTGACGGTAGACGTGAGTAAATACTCCTCTAAGCCCATATCCAGCAAACGTGTAATACCTCCAGCGGCATCATTCGTGTGTAAAGTCGATAATACCAAATGCCCAGTAAGGGCCGACTGCACGGCAATTTTTGCCGTCTCAAGGTCACGCATTTCACCGATCATAATGACATCAGGATCTTGCCGAACGATAGAGCGCAATGCAGAGGCAAAAGTTAAACCGATTTGCGGCTTGGCCTGAATTTGATTAACGCCTTCCATCTGATACTCTACCGGATCTTCTACGGTAATTATTTTTCGTTCAGGCGTATTCAGTTGTTTTAAAGCAGCATACATCGTGGTTGATTTACCACTACCCGTAGGGCCGGTAATCAGAATAATACCATGTGGCAGCGATAATACATCAATAAACTGCTGTAGATGACGCCCAGCAAAACCCAAGCCTGCAAAATCCAGTACTGTATTTTCT
>CAMDOP010000066.1 GCA_945903675.1 Crenothrix polyspora | reverse complement strand
GATGCTGATCCTAATTCCAGAAGTGCTGAAGAAAAAACTGGCATAGGCGCGGCACAAAAAGGCCAAGCCTTAGGGCAAATGCTGCCACAGATTGCGCTGTCGGGTAACTGGTCAACCAATAGGTATACCCAGTCAAATCTTTATCATGCTGCAACTCGTACAGCTGCAGCAAGACCCGCAGCTCCAGATGCAATCACAAATTATCCAGGTACGCGTTATTATCTGTCTTTAAATCAATCGCTGATGGATTTTGCAAAGTTTTGGGCCTGGCGACAAGCGACTAAAGTCGAAGATCAATATGCGACTGAAGCCATAGAAGCACATAACCAATTGATGTTTACTGTGGTGGATCGTTATTTTAGTGAATTGCAAGCCGAAGATGAGCTGTCTTTTGCTCAAAGCGAAACACTAGCCACTGAAAAAAAGTTAGAGCAAATACAAAAGCAATATGCCAAGCAGTTATTAAAAATTACCGATCTTTATGCCATGGAAGCACGATTAGATCAGCTTAAGGCCGCTGAAATTGTTGCAGAAAGCAAGCGTGTTACCGCTCAGGCAGGTCTTAGTGAATTGACCGGTAGCGCCTCGGCTGGGCTTAGTAAACTGAGAGATAACGTTGATTTCCCAGAAATTCAAGGTGATTTAAAGCAATGGTTAGAGATGGCGCAAAGCCAAAATCCGGCTATTGCCGCCAAGCAAAAAGCCATTATTGTCGCTGAAACCAATGTAACGGCGCAAAAAGTTAAGCATTTACCCACCGCTGATTTACAGCTTAATTACTTCAATACCAATACCGGTTATCAAAGTAGTCAACAACCGCCTTTTGAGGTACAAACGGCGGCGATTAACGTTAATGTCCCTATCTTTTCAGGTGGCACCACGACTCATCAGATATCCGAAGCACGCTATCGTTTACAAATGAGTAAAAACGATAATGAAGCCACGATGCGCAGTATTACTAAAGAAACCAGTGATGCTTTTTTAAGCACTAATGCCGCGACGCATAGCATTAAGGCTTCGCAAAGAGCCTTAGAATCAACGCGTAAATCACGAGAAGCCATGGAGAAAGCTTATCAATTAGGCGTGGTGACCATTAGCGATCTGATCAAAGCACAAGAAGAGGAGTTTTCAGTTAAAAAAGACTATGCTATGGCTAAATATACCTATATTAAAAACCGTATTCGCTTTATGCATGCCATAGGCTCTATCGGTGAAGAAAATCTACATGAAGTGAATAACTGGTTAGAGACTAAAAGCCAATAAAGTAGGTCTGGAGTAAAACAGCTTCAGCTGTTTTAAAATGTAATAGCTGAAGCTATTACATTCGAAACCTTACATTTCCTGCCCCCATATAACGATAACCCACTAAAGCTTATTAAGAAAAGTAGCCAACCAAAGACTTAAGGTGCCTTGCCATGTTTGTCGATAAATACCGCAGACAGCCAAGAGTCTAAATCTATCTTTAAACTTAGCCGCTCGTAAGGTTCCAAATAGCTAAAGAATTTCTCTATTATCTTTAGTCAATAAATACTTAATTGAGCTCAGTGCGGCATAATTAATGTCATTCCAACGCTTAAAGCCACCATTCCAAGCAAAAATAAAGCGATCATATCTCGCACCTATTGATCTATTAGCACCTACTAGCGCTTTAGGATGTTGTCGATAAAGTATGCTTGGCTTAGGATCATAATAAACGATGCCACCCGCGCCTTTAATTAATTGATATAACCACCAATCATGTGACACCACGTCTTGCAAGCCAGCTTGCTCTATAAGCTCTTTTGCGGCCTGATTAAAAACCATGGTATTGCTACCGGCAATACTTTGTATCAAGGCATTACGAAAGGATCTAGGTAAGCAAAATAAAGGTGAATAACCCAAAAAATTTAATTGCTCATCAACGGATTGAGTACGACCACAATAAAGCCTAGGAATGTCTTTATCTAGCACTGAATCAAAATAAGCTAAGGCTCTTTCTAGCTTGTCGCTCATCCAGACATCATCTTGATCAGAGAAGGCATAAAAATCCGCTCGTATTGAAGGGTCACAAGCCATAGACAAAAAGTTTAAGCAGAAGCCTTGCTTAGGGCCTGCTCGAGTTTCTAGGCGCTTAGCGCCCCATTGCTGCTGAAACTGCTGGGCCAGTAGCAAGGTATCATCGCTAGAGCCATCATCACTCAACACTATTCTCCAGTTAGAGTGAGTTTGCAGCGTTATGGAGTGTAGCTGTTCTGCTAAAAATTGCTGTCCATTGAAGGTGGACATTAAGATGGCAATAGAATGGGAAGTCATTTAATAGATAAATACTGAAAAATTAAATAATTTAAACAAGTTTATGTCATGGTCTGTTTAACAACAAGTCACTTATATCTTTTGTGCGATTATCTCACAATTCCTCTCCCACAATAGTAATCATCCAATACTATATTCTTTAACAGATCTGATTCTAACTTTGATTGCTGCACAATAAATGCGTCATACAATTGTTTCGCGACCTTAATGGAAGGCTTGTAACTGGAAAGGATTTGTTCACGACAATTTATTGCATCATGGGTATAACGAATAACGCCTTTCTGAAGTTCTGCCCTAAAGTTAAAACCTTCTATTTCATCGCTGGACAACTCGCGATAGTGAGTCATTAAATGATTATTTTGATCCAGTTCGTAATGTATGACTTGAGCTGTGCTTGAGCTAAGAAATTTTTCAAGCAAAAAACTATTACCATACATCAGTGGAGTAGGGTTCAATAAAGGTTCAATATCTTCCAGAAAGCACCCACGGATTATTACGTCGTGCATTTCAGCAACTTTGACAGCCCTCTGATCGGTCATCAAGTAGTAACCATGTACCGGTGTAGAAACCAATCTATTGAGATAATTTTGAATAGTTCCGCCATATCCAATATCCACCACGGCCTGGCGACCTAGCTGCTCAAGTCCCATGTCGTCGAGATAATGTTTCAGCGCATCGTATTCGAGACTTGCATTAGCTATGATCTCTGCTGCCAATGCATTCAATAATGGTAACAGATGATCAACCTGCTCATTTTGTACTTCAATCGAACTATTGCGTTTCCATTGCACTTGATTTTCGAGCAGTTTCCAGCGAGATTCACTCAACTGTAAGCCATAGCGTTCATACAGGAAGCTACTGATTGTGTTTGTGTAGTAGGTAGCTTTTGCGATAATCAGAATATCAGCAAAAGTTTCAATCATAGGGACGCTAACGGCTCTGCGTGAAAGGACTAAATAATCTGCTTGCGGCAAGCCATCAAGCCCTTCTGTCCATAGATCGTAGACTTGCTTTATCAATTGACCTTCGCGAGCAAGGAAATAGAGACGATCAATCTTATCGTGGAGTGCTTTTTCTATAAGCCATTCTGACATTCCAACCAATAGTGGACCTATTAAGCTATAACCAATGTTGAAGGGACTCGGCTGTATCAGCGAGTAAGGATCAAATTGGGGATAGCTGATTGCAGAGAAATTTTGTTGCAGAACAAGGCCTAATGTAAGCTCATCGTTTATATCTCCGTTTCTCTCGGTTGTTTCGATCAATGAATGAAATCGAGGTAGTCCCCGAGCAAACTCAATGGGTTTTAGAACATGAATAGCAAGCACGCCCTTATCGCAGGGTATTTGGATATCAGAACGCTCGTTATCTCCTATCATCAGCATCTCCGCTGGACTTATCCCATATTTGGAGAACACATACTCATAAAGTTCACCGGTATCTTTACGTAACCCTATTTCATTGGATAGAAATAACATGGTCCAACCATTAATGCCATTGTTTTGTAGACTGGATTCAATAACAGTGCGAGGCAAAAACATGTCTGAAATTAACACGACAGGCTTTCCTGTAATCAAGGCCTGCTGATAAAGCTTTACAACCTCAGGTCTTGGCTTAACTGTCGCCTGCTCGACTTTCTGCTCCATGTCTCGAATTTGCGTTAGTGTCTCGTCGGATAAGTCCGTCAACTTTGTCAGTCTAGCAAATATTTCTGTCATTCCAATATCTTTGCCAGCCGCTTCGCGAGCTTGGCCTTCGGCAATTGATCGATACTCTAAATAGAGCTGTCCGGCTCTCCCACCAATGCGCTCTGCAACAATGGCTTTCACTGATTCAGCATCCAACAGCGGTCGACATAGCAGGGTATCGAAGATGTCAAAGGCAATCAATTTGATTGTAGGATCAGCTAACTGATTGACCATGGACTGAAAAGGGCGCGAGAGGTATTGCTGAAAGCTCCAGGCAGACCACGTTGGGTTCTGCAGGTCCTTGATAATACCAGACCTATAGCCTTGTTTTAGTGTAGATAAAACCAAAAGTCGTTCTAAACAATGTGCAAAAGTACCATCGAGTTGCCCTGTTTCTTCTGCAAAGTCGTTAAGAGTAATCCCAGTATTAAAAAGTGGCTTAAGGGCATTGCCCTTGACCCAAAACATAGAACCAGCGGGAAAGTCGAAATAGCCTTGGGGAACCGTGCTGATGCCAAGGCGAGCGCACCAGACGGCACCAGCGGCCTTATTGGCCAGCCAGGTATTGGCTTGATAGGGTAGCAGCGTATAATTCTGCGGATAAACAATACCACATGGGGCATCCCCCTGCATGAGCGCAAAGATACTGCGTATACGCTTTTCGCTACCCAACAAATTGCCACAGAGATATTGACGCCAACCTTCGGTTGCCCCGTTATTGTACAACGATTTTTTGCTATGCAGATGAGCAATATAGCTATAGTTCTTCAAACGCGAGCCAAAGGTGCAAAACATCGGGGCAATATCTCGCCCACGATTAGGCGCCTGTTCTATAACCAACTTGCCTCGCATTGCAAGATCGGCGAAGGCTTTTCGGCATACATTAATGCCTTCTACACTAGCGACAGAGACATAAAGGTCGTACTCGAAAGGCATGTTTTTTAGATATTGAGTAAACTCGTCTGCAAGGTCGTGGTAGTACATATGCAGATGGATGGCGATATCTCCTTCTGCCTGCTGCGCCTGCGGCAGCGTATCGATAAGAAGCAATTGGTTATCTATCGGAATGGTATTGGAGCATAATGCAGTAGCATTCCATTGCTCATAGTGAGGCATCCCTTTGAATATCGAACTAAAGCTTCGATAAGCCCAATACAGGAGTTGATTGCGATATTGCCCTGGTAGACGCCAATAAAACCTTTTTCCATGATGAATGAGACGTGCACGCACAATACCCATAACCAGACCGCGTTCGCCTCGTAGCAGTCGCGATGGTAAGCGTAGTGGCCGAGTAACAAGCCAACTGTTTGAACTATAAAGAGCAACAATCTGCCCATCACGTTCAGCCACAGCCTGATTGAGGCCTACGACCTGTCCTTCACGTTCAGCCACAGCCTGATTGAGACCTTCAATCTGCGCTTCACGTTCAGCCATAGACTGATTAAGGCCTACAATCTGCCCATCACGTTCAGCCATAGACTGATTAAGGCCTTCAATCTGCTCTTCACGTTCAGCCACAGCCTGATTGAGACCTAAGACCTGCACATCACGCTCGACCACGGCTTTATTCAACTTTGCCTCGTGCATCTCTATACAGGACATAATATTAAACAGATCATCATGTCGCCATTCTTTAAACCATTTTTTGTACAGATCGGCTTTTACTTGCTGCTCAATTAGAGGGTTAGGTCTGACGCCCTGACCGGATGCCCCGCCAATTCGATAATAAGCACTAAAATGAGGCGCAAAAAAGAAATCACCGTAAGCGGCAGCCTGCAACCAAAAATCCCAATCCTCATATAAATCGAGTGATTCATCCATGCGACAACCGTTATCTACAATTGACCTAGAAAATAATACCGCATGAATTGGAATATAATTTCCTGCCAATAACCGCGTTCGATCAAATGCTTGGCCAAAATTATTGCCGATGGGTTGTTTTTGTTCGTTTACCCCCGTCACACAACTATAAGCGACTTTTTTATCTGGATTGAATAACAATGCCTCTATGAGTAAGGATATATGCTCTGACGTAAACCAGTCGTCATCGTCAAGGAAGACTAGATAGACTCCTTGTGCATTACTTAAACCTTTATTACATGCACGACTTCTGTGCAAACTTTCTTCGCTATCGAGAAATCTTAGCGGAAAGTTTCCGCACCAATCACTCAGTGATGAATGTCCTGCACCTTTAGCATTGACTACCACGACTTCAATATGGGCATAGGTTTGCAAAGCAACAGAATCCAGCGCTTCTGATAAGGTGTGCCTATCCATACTGCGGATAATTACAGAAACCAGAGGTAGATCAGTATGGTCTAAAGCTAAGCCTAAGGCTCTTTGGCGCTGATGTTCCGATTGGTAAAGCTTAAAGGGATCATTTGTTAATGCTTCGGCAGAAACCAAAATAAAGGCTTCGGCAGCTGTTACTTCAGCAGGTAGTGTGTAAGTTCTGTAGCGATTGAGTGCGGCAATATCTAAATCATAACGTTGCTGCTGGTTTTGCGACACGAAACATTCCATTGCCAATTTTTTTCGTTCAGCAAGATCGCTGATATCAAGTAATAGGTTGGGGTGTAGTGGAACCCCAACTTCATATAATGCTAATTGGGGTTTGCTGGGAGCTCGTCTAACCGCTTCAATAACACACATCGCAAGCGCACGATGATCAGGGTGCATTTCTAGCAATGAAGGTGTATATATTAAGTCAGCAGTGCTGAGCTCGATGGTCTCCATAATGCGTTGAATTAAGGCTTCCCCATAGGCGATGGCACGATCGGGTAAGCGCCAAAATTCTGGTTCACCATAACCTAAAATAGTTGCCGCCTTAAGGCTTTCGGCTTCTCTTTTTGCGATGACTGTAGATTTTTTATCACCTTCAGCACCAAAAGCACCATCGCTTACAATCACAACATGCACTAAGGTTCCCGCCGCAACATGACGTAAAATGGTGCCGCCACAACCAAATACTTCATCATCAGGATGAGGTGCAAAAACGACTACAGAGCTTGCACTAATGCATTGAGTTGCCTGATAAGGGATCAGTTTATTTTCCATTAAGATGAGTAAGAAATATTTCGAATAAGGTTTTAGTGAAAATCAGTGTCACCAGCCATCAGCCACCAACGATCAAGCAGTTTACTGGCCGGAAGTCCTGGTGTCCAACTGTTATGAGGAATAGTGATGCCCGTCGGACTTATTTCTCCGGCATTTGCGATAAATAAATAGGTGTTTTGTTGCGTTATCCAAGTATAAGCTTGTGACTTACCCAAACTCCATGTTAGTCGACGCAAACAATGTACCAAGGTGCTTATATGTCGCGGCTGAGCAATAACATCGACTAGTTCTATTTTATCATCTTGCATGCGTAACACCATAATGCCTAAAGTTAGACCCGTGAATCTTGATGATACTTGGTAGAGTTTATAATCTAAGGTGGGGTGTAGTAGGTAGCGATGATTTATATAATTCCAGTCGCGTACACCAACGACCTGTTGTTTTAAGGCTTTGGCCATTTTTCGCCACAAACGATTAATTGTTGCTGCGTTGTTATGATTCAAAGGTCGCAGACGAACCTTGTAACTTAGGCGTGTGTTTAAAGCCGGCCAGGTCACTTGCATCAGATCACCTACTTTATCATACAGACCTAAATGCACACTGAGCTGGTAGGCTCTTGCTGAGGGAAAACCAAAAGCGATGGGATAGCCTTGCTGCTCTCCAACGTAGCGTTCCAGAAACTGTGTTGCGACCTGAAAGAAGGGGCCTTTGCGAGATAGCGTGCCTCGGTATTTAGGGTGAACCATAACATCGCCGATATGTATGGCGGTTACTGGGGAGCCAAACAAATGAATAGCGCGTGGCATGCCGCCATAAAAAGCGATGATTTGGTTATTCTTGCAAACTAATGTGCCTAGAGCGTCGTGATCTTGATATTTCCAGCGCCAGAGTTCAGGGGGCATCTTATATCCGAAGGCTTCCTGAAATAAATCTAAAAGTTCATCTTCATTATTCGATCGCGACCATTCCGTTATCCAAGAATATTGCTCAATTGGTTTTTTCTTAAATTGCAAAAAGCCATATCCGTATTGGCCATTATGATATTTATTTAAATGTTCTTGAGCGGCTAAAATTAAGCCATCAATTTCGTTACTGTCTAACTCAAGTTCAGCTACCAGCTCGTTCTGATATTTGACTACGGCGTTCAAAATGTAGATGTCGGTGGGTAATGCTTGATTGCTTAGATCAATTTGTTCAATAAGCTCAAAGCCCAGTGTGCTGCCAAAAGAAATGTAATTGTCAATCCAAGGTAGCCCTGGCTCAGAAGAAGATGGTTTGCGTAGTGACAACTCATCCATAATAATGATTTGTCCGTCATTCTTAAGTAAAGATGAGGCTTTTTTAAATAAAACTTTTGTATCAATGTACTGGGCGCTTTCTTGGAAAATAATCAGATCAAATTTTTGCTCATCTGTAAAGTCTTCTAGTCGTTGGCAGACGACAGGTAAGTTTTCACCATAACGATTTTTCGCGTAGTTGATTTGGTGTTCGTCAGGCGTGATTCCAATCACGTCATAACCTGCTTTTACCAATTTGGCAAGTGTGGTTCCTAAGCCTATGCCGACCTCCAGAATTCTGCAGGGACATGGTGTTAAATATGAGAAAAGCAGGTCGGTTGCACGTTGTTGAGCCCTTTGTATGTTTTGGTTGTCATCTTGTTCAAACAACCCATAGTGCAGGTATTCAAAATCACCATAATCTCTGCAAAGGATGTGAGCATACACATTTAACGGGAATGTAAATTTCTTATACGCTAACACGATTTATTTCCTTTAAATTTCACTATAAACTAGAGACAATGCCCTTCACAATAAGCCACTGTAATATTTGTGGTCTTACTAAAAGTAGATTTTCTAGGATCGGGCGTTGATAACCGCAGATTGCTGCTGCCTCTAAAGCAGCATCGGCGATTGAAATATTATTAATAGCTTTTGATTTTGACAAGAGACCATTAAAATCGAGCTCAGTCAAACAGTGTAATTCGCGCTTCAGCTCATCATGAATCACTGGTAACCAATCTGTTCCATTATGGGCTATAGCAATAAAATTATGAGCCTCTATCCATTCTAACCACTCTAGGGGTTGGATGCCGGCCTCCATCATAGAAAGAGGTGAAAATTCACATAAAATTTTAACATCTGGGCTTTTGTTCAAGGTATCACTCAAGCCACGCAAGGCAAATAACTCAAAGCCTTCTATGTCGATTTTGATTAAATCGAGGGGGGCGAGATTAAGATCATCACCTCTGCAAACGGGGACTTCTGTGGATGAGCCATCACAGCAAACAGAGTCATAGAGGCGGTGCATCCCAATATTGTCTTTGCTGCGAAAAAGTTTCGCAGTGCCGCCCGCTTCACCCAGCGCTAGCTGATGTAAGTGAACGCAAGCCTTTTTTTGAAAATCTTGGGTATTAGCATCCAGTAAGGCAAAATTATCGGAGTCTGGTTCAATGGCATGTACAAGACCGGAAGAACCAACCCAATCAGCAAAAAGAACAGTGTAATAGCCAATATTGGCACCAATATCGAGAACTCTATCCCCAGTTTTTATTAAGCGTTGTAATAGTGTCGTCTCGACAGGTTCGAAAATACCGGCTGTAGCGATTCCCAAGCTGTCATCTGGGTCAACCCAGAATGGGCGATTGGTAAATAATTCAACTAATCGACCATTAATACCTGTCTGAGGCATAGTGGATGGGGACTTGTTATGGCCAGCTGAACATTGCCAGTGATGCGTTAAGTCTACCAAGCCTGGTTCCGGAAAGGGGTCACTAATAAGCAGTGTTGCTACAATCTGTGCGCTGTCGTAAATATGTACAGCATCCTCACAACCTAGGTAGGCAGCTACATGATATTCCCCCTTACGCAAAGCGAGAGCAGGGAAGTAGATAATCACTTCACCTCTGCCATCTTCGTTTCGTTCGATAAGGACGTTGTCAGATCGACTGACTACGCAGGTAACAGTCATCAGAGTGCCGTAATCAATTGTTATGCCGACTGTAGGTGCAGGCAGTTGAGGGTCGGATTCAAATTGTAAGCGAATGGATAGATCATTCTCTCTGGGGCGTCCATGTAAAACGCGCCCCATTACACCGTCCAGGCTAACCTCAATATGGCTAAAATGAGCATGGCCCTTTGGTGCAGGTATTGATGCTAGTGTTTCTGTTTCTGGTGAATCTGGCGCTGAGGAGATTTCGGTAGATTTAGCTGTTGGCTCAATAGAAGTAGCTTGAGCATCGCCTGCCAAAAACATTCCGTAGCTTTGAACGACAAGTTGTGGCTCGCCACATGACTTTACACTACCATGATCTAGCCACAAAACCCGATCACAAAAAGCTTCTACCTGATATAAAGAATGCGAACAAAATAAAATAGTTTTACCGGCTTCTTTCATAGCACGAATGCGATCAAATGACTTACGTGCAAATTCACCATCACCTACCGATAGCGCCTCATCCACTATTAAAATATCAGGATCTACACTAGTAGCGACTGAAAACGCCAAGCGCACATACATGCCACTGGAGTAAGTTTTAACGGGCTGATCTATAAAATCACGAATACCCGAAAAATCAACAATCTCTTCATAGCGCTCTTCAATTTCTTTTGGATTCAGGCCCAAAATGGCCGCGCTCATGAATACATTTTCACGCCCCGTAAATTCAGGGTTAAAGCCGGCACCCAATTCCAGTAAAGCAGCAATACGGCCATGAATCTCTACGTTGCCTGAAGTCGGCGTTAAAGTACCACATAGCAATTGCAATAAGGTCGATTTGCCTGCACCATTGCGACCGATAATACCCAGCACTTCGCCTTTACCGACCTCAAAGCTGACATCGCGCAATGCCCAAAATTCACGAAAATATTGACGTCTACCTCGCCACAAAAACTGCTTAAGGCGGTCAGCGGGCTGATTATAAAGCTGATAACATTTGCTTAAATTATTAACACGGATGGCGATGTTATTCACTGAGTGTTCCTGCTGTTTATACATAGAGTAGCGTTCCTTAGTTCCTGCCTGGAGCTCAGCAGGTGACGCTCTGCGTCACGCACCGCTGGATGCATTCCCACGCAGAGCGTCACTGCCATTAAGTTAAGCGAAAAAGTAAAAGATTGGAGTGCAATAGCTTCAGCTATTGTGTTTTAAAACAGCTAAAGCAGTTTTACTCCAAACAGACAGATTCCTTAACTTAATGGCAGTGGGGAACGATGTAATAGACCATTCTAGCTGATGTTCAGTCATAATTGAATGCCGTTAGCCTTTGCCAAATGAAAGATGACTTTGTCTTGATGAGGTTCTTTAACGAGTAAGTCAACGGACAAATCCAGATTATCCTCAAGCGCAATTTTGCAACGTAGCGTCGGCATAAGGGTATCTCGATGTGACGTTTCGATATATAAATCAACATCGCCACCGCGCTTGGAATCGTCAACCCTTGATCCGAACAGCCAGATTAACGCATCTTGACCAAAATTTTGCCTAGTTGCGTTGCGAATAATGTTTATTTGCGTAGGAGTGAGTCGCATTTATTTTGTTGCTCTGCTTTCATTCATTTGGCTTGTAATCAACATGAATTCGGTGCTGAAATCTACTTGCTTAGGTGCAATGTCTAGTGACTGCAGGCAATAATTGAGAAAACGAACTGCCGTTATATAAAGCATGGGGATTAAAGTCTGTAAAGTATTAAAATGATCGGCGATGTTAGCATAGTCAATGTCATAATCGTGCGCCGCCAGATTACGTGCTGTTCGGCATAGTTGCCAAGTAGCTACTGACTCCAACACGTTTGTTTTTTCGTAAAAGCTAAGTACTTTAAGGAAGCTGTCAGTAGGTTCGCCCGATAACAAGCAGGCATGTCGCATCGCGGCACCTAGCGTATCTTGTAATTTGGCGAATCTTTCATTAATAGCTGCTATAGCTTCGAATAAGGCAATATCTTTTTTGTGGATTTCTAAATGTTCTTTTGTTAATGGCCAAGTTAATTTTTGATTGGACGCATCAAGAAAATAAACGCAGCGTTGTATTGCGACTAATAATTCGGCAAGATGTTGTTTTTCAGAATCAAGTAAGGATAATGCCATTAAGCCTCCAGGAGTGTTGCATGAGATCTGGCGATCATTTGAAACGCAGTCGCCTCTGAGTGATGAGTTTTTGAGACGATATCAACGGGTAGGCCTAGTTTAGCCTCTAGTTCCATTTTTATTTGCGCACGCAGTAATAGCGATAATACACTATGCGTTTCGATAAATAAGTCTATATCTCCACCTCTTGCTTGGTCATTAAGTCTAGAGCCAAATAAATACACGGAAGCATTGGTTCCTGCCCAGTTAGCAACTGTTTGGAGGATGGTATTTGTTTGAGGTTTTGTTAGGCGCACTTTATGACTCGAAAAAGGCTGGCATCAGGATAGGCAATGCCTTGAGCAAACAGGCCGTTCCAGCTATAAGATAGATGTTTGCCTTCTTTGGCAACGATAGCTAAAGTATCCAAGAAACGGACTACCGGCAAATTTAATATTGAGCTCATAAGGTCATTCCAGTCAGGATGGCGTGTTCGTGTATGGCTTGCCTAGGCGTTGAAGGATTAAGCACCAGCACATCAATAGGCTGGTCGCCGATGCGTAATTGCAGTCTAGTGATAAGCTGTAGTGCTTTACGTTCAAGCTCTGTTGTGGCAGAAATTAGCTCAACCAGCAAATCTATATCCCCGCCCCTTGCGTTATCATTTATCCGTGAGCCAAAAAGCTTTACTGTGGCCTCTGAGCCAAAAACCTCTTGAACAGTGCTGCGAATAATCGCGCATGTTAATTCAAAAAGTCTCATGCCGCACCATACATCGTTGCCTCGCTCTGTTGAAGTGGTGCCGGATGCATTTCCACGCTGAGCGACACTGCCCACAGTTAAGTAATTTGTGCTTGGAGTAAAACAGCTTTAGCTGTTTTAAAACGCAATAGCTGAAGCTATTGCACTCCATGTTTTTACTATTTTCACTGAACTTAATGGCAGTGACGCAGAGCGTGGGAACGATAAGGCTAGAGTACATCAGCAAAGCCCTTTCGAGTCTTAGCAAACCAAAACCAG
>CAMDOP010000065.1 GCA_945903675.1 Crenothrix polyspora | reverse complement strand
GATCTAGTGACCGTGAATAAACTACGTTTGGATTTTTGCCAACCAGTGAGCTGAGAAAATTGCTTATAAGGTTAAATCCACCTCTACTATCTCTTGAATAGATACTTACAATTTTGTTGTACTTCTTGGTCTCTGCAAAATCAGCTAATTTTCTACTGTAACTTTTTGAAGTTGGAAGTGTGCTAAATATATATTTGAATTGATGATTTGTTAAATGCTCATCTGACGCAGCAGTAGATAGCATTACAATGCCATACATTTCAAAACTTACTGATGATTTAACCGCTTCTGTAGACTCCTGTAGGCTAAGAGCGGCAACAATACGCTTATCAGTTATAATTTTTTTTGTAATATGCTCATTGTTAGTTTTATCGTCATGGAATGAATGTATAATCATTTTTTTTTGTAAATTTACATTATCTTTTGAAAAGAAAAATCCAGCTTCATTTTCTTCTTCAACTGCTAACTTAGCACCTTTTTCAAAATCTGTTCCCGAAAAGGCATTGTTCCATATTAAGGCAATATTTATATCTTCTGTTAGATTTTTTGCTAATTCTATTCTTTGATTTTGCAAATATTTATAACTTGAGTGATAGCCCAATAATAAACGTGTCGGCAAAGCCGAAGCCATAATGACAAGTAAAGTAGGAAGTATGAACTTTTTCATCAGCGTTTCGCTGTATCTGAATCGCCGCCTAAAATAATAGGCATCTCTTTTGATTTGTTGCCAATTATTACAACCTTGGAATTATTGGAATTAGAAATAGCAATGGTCGCCTGAATGCCTTGCCATTTTAAAATATCATCTGTTAACGAATTGTTGACTATATCATTAAAGGCTTTAATGCCGTTCGCCTCAGCCGTTTTCCTTTTGACTTCAAGTAACTCCGCTTGTATTCTAAATTCGTATGCTTCGGCTAGTACCTTATATTCCACTTTCTTTTCCATAACTACTTCTATGTTTTTTGGCAAGGTAATGCGCAGAATTGCTACATTCTGTAAAGTGATATAATTTCTCTGTAGCTTGTTCTTAGTAAGATCTACAATGTCTTCAAGCAAAGCTGGGTTTGGTGAATATATATTGTTGATATCTAAGCGTCCAAATTGCTCTCTAATATTAGACTCAACCTCAGGAATTATAATTTTTTGTAAATAATCAGGACCTATGTTTTGGTGTAAGATTCCTAAAGTTTCTAATTCAGGGTTATAACGAATAGACATATTGACTTCTACGTTTAAACCTTCATTAGAAATAGCCATCATTTTGTGTTCGTGTTGTTGGGTCCTTCCATTGTAAATATACAAAATGTCCCAAGGCAATATTAACGTGAGTCCTTCAGGATAGGTTTTGTCTGTAATGGTTCCCTGCCCAAATCGCTTGTATAAAATACCGACTTCACCTGGTTTTATTGTTTTAAAAATAAAGGACCAGAAAAAAACGAGGAAAAGAACAAGGATCAAAGCTGATATTATTAAATAGGGTAAATAAAGAGCTAATCTTGATTTTGATGGTTTGTTCATATTTGGGAGGGGGGTTATAGTCTTTATATTAACATTCATACATTTTGCATGATTTTTTATAAAAATCTATAAATAGATTTTTATAAGTCTTATTAAAATTGGTTGTTATTAGCTGATATTTCCCCTCGCAACTCTTGGATCAATTCTTGTGATAAAAAAATTTACAAGGTGCTTTATTAAGGTTGCCAAATTAAGATGAGGAGGTTAAATAACTTATAGTTAATGGCAGCAGAGAAAAATACAAATTGTAACAATATGCTGGATACTTTTAGCTTTCTGTATCCAGCTAATGAAAAAAGTTGGCTGAGGGAATCGCAAATTAGCAACTCCCTGCTGTCAATTTATTGTCCGCCTAGATCTTCAGCATTTAGTGGTGCAATTGCCGCTTTCTGACGTATAGCTTTGTTTGCCGCTGGTTGAGGGTCGACAATATTCAATAAATAGAACATCAAAACACCCGTACCATAATTAGAGTCAGTGCTAATAAAATAATTGTTATTTGTTAAGCCGATGGTAATGTTTCTTGCGGTATTGCGGAACACTGCATTGTCATAACCTTGAATTTGTCCTAAATGTCCGTAGTAGATATGGTTTGGATCATTGTTGATTGGAAGGCCTACCTCGGTTGAGGTACTGTTACCACTGACGTGAGTAAATGGCCAAGCGACCTTAACCAGACCTAAACAATAAGAAGCGCCATAATCAGGTGCTGAAGGTAAACAATCTGTTAGGACTTGCTTTTGTAAGCCCTTGGTTGTAAGTAAAGTGCCATCTACATAAGCTTTCATCCATTTTGATAAGTCTTCATGATTAGATATCATCGCGCCTGCTGCCCAAGCCACTGATGGATCAAGATAGCTTACAATTTCCTGAGCTTTAAATGCTGGTACAGTATTGCCATTATTAGGATCTATCCAAGCTGCTTGTTTTAAATCACCATTGTAAGAACTTAATATGCCGTCATTATTATAATCAGCATGTCCATGCATATAATTAGATTGAATGCCGGGGTCCTTGGTAGGAAATTCGGTGCGTTTTAAACCTAACTTGTCAATAGTTGATGCTTTAACCACGCTTTCAACTGATTGACCTGTAACTGCTTCAATAATTAAGCCAGCTAATGTTAAGCCGGTATTAGTATATTTATAAACAGGGGCTGCAGGGTTTGGAATATAGTTTACAGGTTGATTGTTAGCTATATCTAATAAATCTTGGCGCGAATAAACCTTTAGTGGATTGACAGCTAAATTATACTGAATGCCAGTAAAGGTAGGATCAACGACATAGTTATATAGACCACTTCTATGAGCTATCAAATCTCTAATGGTAATGATGCTTTTATTTGGAACATTTACATTAGGGAGATAAGTGTCAATTGTGGTATCTAAACCTACTTTGCCTTGATCAACTAATTGCATCAGTGCGTTATCAACAAAAGTCTTGGTAAGACTTCCTATGCGATGCCTATCTGAAAAATTAAGTAACTCAGGTGAGTTCACGCGCCTTAGGCCAGTTGATCCACGCCATACTTTGCCATCCATTTCTACTCTAATGATGGCTCCCGGCTTACCAAGCCCTCCATTAGCTAAAGATTGGGTGTGTGCTAGCAAAAAGTTTTTTAAATTAGCTGCAATAGTTGTATCAAAGCCTGGGTCAACAACGATACCTGTAGAATCATAAGCAGAGGCTAAGGGACTTATAGTGGTGACAGTACTATAGCTCCCGTCAGCATTTTGACTCAACTTTTTAAAAGTCAAATTAGAGCTGTAACGTTGAGCGCCTATGTCAATTAATGGTATAGAAAGTGATCCGGTGGCTGAGTCATAAACAGAGTCTACAGTGGAATTGTCAACAATAACTGCAGAATCTGCATGGATGTTGCTGGCTAAAAATAGCGACGATATAAGAAATAAGTATTTTTTTTTCATATTAATAAACCTCTAAGCAAGTGTATTGAAATAGTGAGACCTTTGCGCTATGAGCCTTTATTAGCTCAACAATAACTCAAAGGTGATTTTTTTACTCATTTTACAAAAATATTAACTAAATACTGTTCGTATAGCTCGGATTAACGGGTTTTTACCCGTTAATCCCCTTTTTTAGGCGTACTGCCCCTGTCAAATCGATAAGCCTGGCTTAATATTATGAGCAACACACATTAGTTCTACGCGAGTCCGATTTCGTCCTAAGCCAAGATAACGGGCTTTTCCAATAGCGTAATGTAGTTTAAGCACTCCAAATACTCGTTCGACACTACTGCGAACTCCAGCGTGGGTTTGGTTAAACACTTTATCTTCTTTGCTTAAAGGGCGATTCCGGTAGGCGCGCTTGATGAGTCTGTTTTCAATGCCTTGCTCTGAGAGCCAGTCAGTGTGTGCTTGGCTTTGATAACCGCTGTCCGCATAAGCCACTGCTTCATTACCCTTAAGTTAAGGTAGAGAAGTGATTTGAATCATGCACGTTACCCGCTGAGTAAGCTAGTGCTTTAATCAGCCCTTCTTCATCAACGTTGATATGAGCTTTGTATCCGTAGGTGCTTTTGCTTTTTCCATCAGAGCCTGCTTTGACATTCCAAGCGGCATCAGGATCTTGAGTAGTACTAGCGTCTGCTCGTTTGTGAGGTCGGCATTGTTTAGCTTCTATCACGCTGGCATCAATGAAACTGACTTCATCTGATTTAATGTATAAGCCCTGTTCTGTAAGTTGATCATTAATGGCAGTTAGCAAGGCATTCATCAAACTTTGTTTTTCCAACAGTTGACGAAAGCGCCATAGGGTTGAATGATCAGGGACTGACTCAGAAATACTTAAGCCTATAAAGCGCCGAAAAAGTAGATCACGCGCCAGTTGTTTTTCTAAAGCAGGATCACTTAATGCATACCAACTTTGCAACAATAGCGCTTTAAACATCATTAAAGGAGGCCTGGCTTTTTCGCCGCGAGGACTGGAATGAAGACCAGCCAGCAAACTTTCAATTTTTGACCAGTCAATAAGCTCATGAACATCGTCTAATTCTTTTAAAGCCTCATGCTCAATCAGCATCGCATCAACCAATGTCGTTTGTTGTAAGTTTTTCCACGCCATTTTAATGTCCTAGTTCAGATGATTTTCTATGCTGTATTATCTAATTTTTATGGGATTTTTACAGGATTCGTGCAAAGGTCTCAGTTTGTAATATTGAATGAGATCTTTGCACCAAACAAATTTTAGACTAATATTTAACCTGTGAGTCTGAATGTAGAAAAATAATTATGCATTCTATTGATATTGCTTGATTATTTTCTACGATCAGGGTAAGTATTTTGGTGTTTTTGTTTAAAATTGAATCAATTCCTGTTACGTGCAAAGGTCTCTGAATAAATTACTTTTTTGGGAGTAATGGATAATTAAGTGGTCAAATCCATTATTCGCAGAATAAATAAATTACTTATAGTTTTATCATGATTTCACATAATAAACTAAAAATAAAATTTGAGATTAGAAATGAAGAAATATAAAAAGTATTCAGCTGGCTTTAAAGAGCAGGCCTTAGTATTTAATAAGTTATTTTATGGGTCTTACATGAGTTGCGGCGGAGGTGAATAAATTTTCTTTGTAGTGTTTTTGTTGTTCTGCTGCACTTGTCTCAGGATGTCACTGCAATAGCAGGTTCTATCGAAGTTAGGTTGGGAGAGTAAAAAGAAAAAATGTAGTTATTTACTTTTGGCTAAAATAATGATTGATCTAAATCGCAGGCTATTTTAGTATGGTATTCAGTGCATAAGCACTAATATAAACTTTTCTTGGAGGTTCCTATGTCTGAAAATGCATTGGCAGTAAATGATAATACAGAATTGGCAGTAAATGATAATACAGAAGAAGCATTAAATATTGTTAAAAATAGTACGTATGCCGCTATTGCTGCAGGAATTATTCCAATTCCTTTGTTTGATTTTTTAGCAGTGACTGGTATTCATCTTGATCTGCTTAGGCGTTTAAGTAATTTGTACGGTATCGAGTTTTCAAAAAATGCAGGAAAAAATATTATCGGAGCATTAACCGGTGGTAGTTTGTCTTCTTCATTAACGCCTATATTTGCTAGCACAATTAAAATAGTCCCTGTTATAGGTACTACTTTGGGTGCTGTGAGTTCATCGATAGTTTCTGGTGCAACAACTTATGCCTTAGGTAAAGTTTTTATTCAGCACTTTGCTTCAGGTGGTACTTTTTTAACTTTTGATCCTAAAGCAGTTAAAGAATATTATTCAGAGCAGTTAAAAGAAGGTAAAGTTGTTGCTACCAATGCAAAAGTTGCTGCTTAATGTCATAAGTGCGTTGTAGTTTCCAGTTTATCTTAAGTCAAGGTTGGGGGTCGCTATTTTCTATGAGCTTTTGAGCTTTGTTCCAAAGTTTCGAAAAGACGCGGCCACTAATTTTGGGGCTACCCTAGGTAGTTGTTAATTGTTTAAGGTCTAATTGTGTTATGTTTATTGTCTATGTGAGGTTTCATAAAGTTTTAGTTTTTTAAGTTATCCTTGTCAAAAATTTTCTAATTTTCAAAGTCAAAATAATCTGCATGTTACACACCTCACTTTCAAACTTCACTGATTGATAAATGACAATATTATAATGTTAAGCAAAATTATTATCGATGTGTAATTAAGTTTTTTGCCATATACTTATCAAAATTTATTTTCTATCCCAATTATTAACTGATTGTCATTGTAGCTTAACAAGCTGGTGTTAAAATCCCTTAATTTAATAAAGTCTTGTATCTATGTAATATTAATTTTTTAGATAAGTGGTTTTTTACTATCAATAAAAATTACTATTATGCTCAGTCAAATACATTAAATTTATTATGTCATTTTCTGCTGTTTGTGAGAGCTGGATTAATGTAACTTATAAAGTTTAATATTCTGGAAGTTTTTTCTGGATTGAAATTAGTTTTTTAACAGTAATGATCTATCAGAAATTAGAATTTAAGTTTAAATTTAAATGTTAACCTTATCTACAAATGACGTTCATATCCATTTGCAATTTGCTGAGTTATTTAATTCTAGCCATTTTAATTATCTAGATGCAATTGAAACTCAACGTGCACAGGCATTTAAATTTGATAAAGATAGAGATTTATATGTTGCAGCTCATGTGTTTTTACGTAAGGTTTTAAGTCGTTACGCCCAGATCTCAGAAGAAAAATGGGAGTTTATTATTAATGCTTATGGTAAGCCATCTGTTGCTAATTTTGGATATGAATGGCTTAAATTTAATCTATCTCATACTGAAGGCTTGATAGCTTGTGTTGTTTCATGTAACCGAGATGTAGGTGTCGATGTGGAGAAGCATAAGAGTTTAAATGACTTACATTCTTTGTGTCGACATGCCTTTTCCTCAATGGAAACAGCGTTTGTTATATCAACGCCAATTTATGAGCTGCAATTGTTGCGTTTTTTTAATTTCTGGACTTTGAAGGAAGCCTATATTAAAGCGCGTGGCCTTGGCTTCAGTTTGCCATTGCAACAATTTACCTTTGTACAGGAAATTGACCAAAATTGGCATATTCACTATGATCCTTCATTTCAGGAAGATGGAAAAAACTGGCAGTTCAATACTTGGTGTTTAAATAAAAACTACTATTTAGCTAGTTGTGTAGAAATCGAAAAGCTTGAAGCTGAGCATAAGTTGTCGATAAGGCTAATATAGTGTTTGAACGGAAACTTTCTTTTTATGTTTACCAAAAACATCTATTGATGGCCGCATTGATGAATTAGTCGGGTTGGTGTTGTGCTTTTCGTTTTGTGCAGTAAGTTTGGCGGTTAACTTCGCTCCATTGATCCACAAATCTGCAATGAGGTGATGTGCGCTTTCAATATTGTGAGGTTTAGGATCTGAAGTAGCGAAATCAAATATCATGCTCCATATTGTCTAACAATTTATGATTTTTGTGTAAAAAGGTTTAAAGGGGTAGGTGAATGATGACATGTATTCTACCTTTTCTGGCCATTATCCTTTCTTCGATATTTAAGAATCACTTATGCCGATTGGCGAAGGTATTGCCTTAAGAAACGCTGTTTTTAAATTACTGGAAGAAGTGGCCCCCTACAAAAACAGACTGTGAGGAAATCAAAATTGTTTAAATCAACAAAGGTCGTCCAGGCATGGATCAATGGTCGATTCTGGTTTTAGGTTCGTTGCTTGTTGGCTTGAATGCTGACTATGACCGGGTTCTGGAACTCGCCAATCAACATAATGCCCTGCGTGAAATGCTGGGTCTGGGTTGTTTCGATAGCGACAAACGCTATCGTCTGCATACCCTGAAAGATTATATCAAGCTGTTGACGCCAGCTATTATGGAGCGTGTTAGTGCTGAAGTTATTCGAGCCGGTTATCAATTGCTTGATCTTGATATTCACATGCTGATCCGAGGTCGTTACGATTCATTTGTGTTAAAAATCAATGTGCATTTCCCCACCGATATCAGTTCTGTTTGACGCGCCCCGTGTGACAAGAAACTCAGCAGATGGGCGAAGCGTAAATACAAGAAGATAAAAGGTATTACGCAAGCCGTTAAACGGGTTAATGCTTTCAAAAGCAGAAATCCTAGGCTGTTGGCTCATTGGTAAATATAAAGTTGAATGATAAGAGCCGGATGAAGCGAGAGTTTCACGTCCGGTTCTGTGAGAGCCTCAAGGGGTGGTTCCTTGGGGCTACTCGACCTTGCTGAATATTAAATAGATAATCTTCACCCAACCAAGCTGAATCAACTTTCAATAGAACAGTTTGAGTCATAGCTGCAGGAGAAAGCTTCAGATATCGTAACCATTCAATTTGCAATAGTGGGTGTTGTGGATCTGAAGATAAAACAACAGCAATTTGATCATCTGACACTACGCCTTGCTCTGAATCCCAAGAAAGACTTATGGCAGCATCCAGTTGTCTGATGAGTTCATTTTTTTGTAGTTGAATTTTTCTTGTCAAACCCATGCTATCAGGTGAAACATCAAGGTCTTTGAAAGCTTGCAAGGGCACGCTGACCAGTATTACGGCCTTATCTTAGAAGCATGGCCTGAAGAATTCACGTGTGCATGTGAAACACACGTGAATAAAGACAGGCTGAAAAATAACCAAGCTACCAACAATTGATACAGTAACTTCAATGTAGTTCTCTCTCGCTTATTTGACAGTGCCACCTAGATATTTATTGTCGTTGAAACCACTATTGCTATGGAAATAAGGAATGCTATTAGTCTTGCCTATATAAGCACCTTTCATAAGTACGTGCAATGTGGTGGTCACATTTGGCAGCAACTCTGGTATGAAATTGCTAACGGTATGAGCGTGATAATGATAGCCAATACCATCGTGGTTATGTGCACCAAAGTCATCGAGCGCAGTACTGTAGCCCAGCATTGCTGAGTCAGTGCTTCGATACGTCCCAAAAAGTGCAATACCATCATATCCAAAGCCGATCAACGGAGGATGAGTTTTGTTCAAAAAATCGCTATCGTTGTACAAACCTAAACCAAGTCCAGACTGGTATCCGTCAAGATGACAATGAGGACCACCACCACCCTGTCCAACATGACAGCCACTAGCCGAAAGCTCACCCCCTAGATTTGTAGGCGTCAAGCCGTTGCCATAGGTAGGATACATTACGGAACCATCAATCAACAAACCATTATCAGCACTATCTGCGTAAGTATAAACATTAGCAAGTGCGCTAGTGGTAGCGGTTGACCTATCAATCCAGATGTTTTTGGTGTATGTATTTTCTGTAACAACACTCACTTGTCCATAATCCTTCATAGGAATATTTAGGGTATAGTTTTCTAAATCAGAAAATCGTGTGACCTTTAATGTTGGATAAGGTCCCGTTGCATCACCTGGTGGATGAGGAATATCTTTAAGGCCGTTTGGTGAAGCCTGATTGCCATAGGTCACCGCTATCATGAAGGGGTGATATTTGCCATCAGTGTCTTTTTCGTTAGTAAAATACACATATGGCACCAAGTTTTGTCCAGGTGTACCATCTGCAATAGAGTCGCTGACCAACTTAGTAGCAAGTGCACGATCTCGGAATGCCGTGTAAAGTGAAGTATCGTAACGAAGTTTCTCACCACTCGCTTCGACTACTGTTTTAATACTCGCGAGCATAGCATCGGCATTAACTTTAGTGGTCGCATCGGCTCCTGGAGTGAGAACCTGTCCACGATATGTTGCATTCACTTGGTTATAGATAGAACCTGACACTCCTTCTACTGATGCAACTGTTACCTTGATTGGAAAGGGCGCAGCTGCATTAGTTACCATGGAAATATCTTGTGGACCTATAAAGCTAGGAATCCCTAATTCAAAGGGCGAATTAAAAAGGTAAAGCTTAGTAGCGTCAGTGGTTTGTGCGACCAACCTAAAAGCTCCAGCAGTAAGATTGACATAATAATTTTGTGCACTGAAAGCAGTGTCTTCAGTCCAAGCACCGGTGTAAGAAGTTCCTGTATTCCCAACTGTAGCGGTATAACTGTACTTGTAACGTTTTTTAGCCTGCAGTAGATTCGTTGTACTGTCATAGGCAAAAGTAACATAGCCATAAGTAGGCACTGCCTTGCCAAAATTATTTCTAAACTTGAGCTTATTGCCATCGGCAGCATCAAAGTCTAAAGAATCGTTGGGATGCAAATGAGAGTCAATTCTAAAGTAACCATAGGTATCTGCAATCATTTCAAAGATTTTCAAGAGATAGGTATTGTAGGTAACATTACTATCCAAGGTACTGGTCTCAGCAGTATAGCCTTCTGTTGCACTGTAAGTTGAACCAATTTGTAAATAATTAGCTGTAGTGTTTGCCGTTGCAGAATTTGAGATCAGATAACGGTTTCGATTTGTAATAGTAGATGCATTAGTAAGCGTGGGCGCAGCGATGCTAGCTTGTATGGCAGTGCTAAAGGGAGCCGCACTATAATATACAGTACTACTTGATGAACTGCCTGTACAAGCTTCAAGACTGGCGCAGGTAGCGCCGACTTTAATTACATTACCTACAGTAACGACCACATTGGAATAGGTCAAACTTCCCACATTTACGGTTGGAATGCTCAATTGGTTATTGACTGAATTGTAAGTATCGTAAGAAAGAGCGTTGCTACTAGCGGTGCCTACACGCACTATAGAGGATAAAGTAATTTCAACATTGGTATAAAAAGTCTCACCCACTTTTACTAAAGGAATTGAGAGTACGCCTGTATTACTATTATAAGCATCTGCAGCTTGGGCTAAACTCATATAATGGAAAACCAAGCACAGAAGAAGGGTAGGGAGGCTTATTTGTTTGTATCTCATTGCATTGCTTTGCTTTTATATGATTAAGTTATAAAAATTGTCATTAATTTTACCATTATCATAATTAAAAACTTTTATTAAATAAATGATAGCCAACTTGGCTAGATATTAGGGTAATGATAGTTTAACTATGAGCGTTCTTGTTTAGATTGGCAGTCGATTCTTGTTATGGCTGCCGTTCTCAATTTTTATACCAGTATTGCTATGGTGATAGGCAGTATTTCATGATTGAATGAGACTGTTTCTATCGAAACAGCGAGCAATCCCTGATTGGAGTGGATCGTTGCTATCTGAACAAGTAATGATCCCTGATTGGAGTGGATCGTTGCTATCTGAACAAGGAATGCTCCCTGATTGGAGTAGATCGTTCCTATCTGAACAAGTAATGCTCCCTGATTGGAGTAGATCGTTCCTATCTGAACAAGGAATGATCCCTGATTGGAGTAGATCGTTGCTATCTGAACAGGGAATGATCCTTGATTGGAGTGGATCGTTGCTATTTCAACTAGAAAATGCCCTTCAATTTACAGAATCTTTTCCCATTCAAACGAGGGTCCAGGATCAGTTTTGCGTCCTGGAGCTATGTCACTATGTCCGGTTATTCGTTGCCTTGATAGCTTAGGGTAAGTGGCTAATAACCTATCAATTATGGTTGCCAGTCTTGAGTATTGTGCGGCGGTGTAGGCGCAAGTTTCAGTGCCTTCCAGCTCTATGCCTATAGAAAAATCATTGCAGCGCTGTTGCTGGTTATAGTTAGATTGCCCTGCATGCCAAGCGCGTTTGTTAAAGGCTACATATTGCACGCAGACACCATCACGTTTAATTAATACATGTGCAGATACTTTGAGCTGATGTATTTCCTTAAAATAAGCATGGTCGTCAGGATTAAGTGTATTGCAAAATAACTGATCTATGTATGGCGTATCAAACTCACCGGGAGGTAGGCTAATGCAATGTATCACCACTAATGAAATGTCGCTAGCATCTGGCCGGTCATCACAGTTAGGTGAGGGTATTTGAATGGCATCAGTGAGCCAATGTTGAAGGATAGACATAAGTTTTAATCACCGAAAAAACGCAAATGAAATCATATTGAGATAAAATACAGCCTTTATTAGTTTGGTATTAATACAATTAATGATTTCATCAAGAGTAAGCATGAGTCATTCTTTAAAAAGCACCGTTCAAGAGTATAACAATATGAGTAGTTTAGTAGTTAAGCGCTTTGTTAAGTTAGTTATTATTACTATGCTAGCTGGCTGTGTTAGTAGTCCAGAGAAAACTGCTGTTGATTCGGTAGCGAGTAGCCTTCCGCAAATTCAAGCAGTTGATAGCGAGACAGCATCTAGTTTAGCTAAAGTGCCAAATGGCCATCATTATGCAGCAAAACAAGTAACCGGCACTTATGCTAATTCAACTGCACTACAAAATTTTATTTCGCGTATGGTGCATAAGCAAGGCTTTTCAGTAAGCTATTTAAATGGCTTGTTTTCGCAAGCTAATCGTCTTGATTCAGTGATTCGTTTGGAAAATCCTGCGCCTCCAACGTCAGGACCTACCAAACCCAATGTGGGTAGTTGGACACGCTATCGCGATAAATTCTTGACCGAAGCGCATATCAATAATGGTGTGGAGTTTTGGCGTAATAATGCTGAGGCTATTCAAAAAGCCAGTACGACTTACAATGTTGATCCAGAATATATTGTTGGTATTATTGGTGTTGAAACTTATTTTGGTAAGAATTTTGGCAAAACGAATATATTAGATGCCTTAACGACATTGTCATTTGATACGGTTAGGCGCTCTAATTATTTTATGTCCGAGCTGGAGAGTTTTTTATTGATGGCGCGTGATGAAGGTTTTGATCCTAGACAGCCACAAGGTTCTTGGGCAGGCGCAATGGGCTATGGTCAATTTATGCCTAGTAACTTTCGTACCTTAGCGGTTGATTTTAATAATGATGGTCGTCGTGATTTATGGCAGGCAAAAGATGCCATAGGCAGTGTCGCTAATTACTTTGCGCATAGTGGTTGGCAACTATATAACCCCGTGACTAAGCGTTCAACTCCAGAAGCTGATGCTGGAGTTATTGAGCTGAGTACTTATGAAGGTAATGAGTATTGGCATGTCTTTGCTAATTTTGCGGTGATTAAGAAATATAATAATAGTAATAAATACGCGATGGCCGTTCATCAATTAGCTCAGGGTATTAAGCAACGTTATATGCAAGTTGTTGCGCTACAAAATAATTAAATAGAATATTTAGAATGCGTTAGCGAAAGTCCTCATTAACTTGGCGCTATTAGTAGAGCTATGTCTATGTGATAATGAAGTCATTAGTTTTGATAGTTAATATATTTTGAATCAACAGGGCAATAATAATGGATGAGAACAAAAAGAAAGCATTAGGCGCAGCGCT
>CAMDOP010000064.1 GCA_945903675.1 Crenothrix polyspora | reverse complement strand
TTTGCTTTAATTCGCTCTTTGGCATTTTATTAATATGGTTTTTGACTAAATCAGGCATGTCTATCATTTTGGCATTGGCAAATTGCGCCAATTCTTTAGGACTTAAATTATTAATCTGTTGTTGAACTAAACCAGAGAGTTGAGTGCGCTGTTCAGGTTTCATGGTGGGTTGAAACTTTTGTATGAGTAACTCAATTTGCTGGGGTGTTACTAATGATTTTATGCTTGATAGCGATGACTCTTCGCCTACAGCTAGCACCATTGGGCTAATAAGTGTGCTTAACACAAGTAAGACTAAGGGTTTGATGATCATAAATACCTCTGTGATTGGAGTTATAAAATATTGCTTGATAGCAACGGGGTTACTAACTGATGTTACGCAGTAACGTCGTTTTACTCTCGTTTACCGCGACTAGCACCGCAGGTTTTGTCGGGATTAGCTCGAAGGGGCTCAGCATGGATGCCGCGCGTCGGTAGAGAGGGCAGGAAGCCCTCTCTACCGACCCCCGACAAAACCGAGGAGCGCCGGAAGTAGCTGCAATCGAGCCGCCTTTTCTTTGGATACTTTCTTTTGGCTGCGCAAAAGAAAGTATCTCGCCTTCGGGTGCGAAGACCCGATTAACTCATCGTCGCCATAGCGACCTTATTATTTGTTTTTTATAAATCGCTGAAGGCCTCATAACATCATTTACGAAGCCATAACCAACTATACCAGTTACTGATATTCATCATACAATTTCGCATAAAGACCTTTCTGATTAAGCAAGGTTTCATGACTACCCTGCTCTATCACCAGACCTTGTTCAAACACATAAACATGATCGGCTTGTTTAACGGCACTTAAGCGGTGAGCTATAATCAGTGTAGTACGGCCTTTTAAGAACTTAGCTAAAGCCGTATGTAAATGATGTTCGGTTTCACTATCTAGTGCGGAAGTGGCTTCATCTAAGATAACCACTTTTGGATCAGCAACAACCATACGCGCAATGGCCATACGTTGTCGTTGACCGCCTGATAATCTCATTCCTTGCCGACCAACGATAGTATCTAAACCCTGCTCCAAATCTTTTACGGTATCGGTTAATTGTGCAATTGCCAAGGCTTGCCATAACACGACATCAGCAACCTTTTTCCCCAACGTCAGATTTGCACGTATGCTATCGTTAAATAACACTGGATGTTGCAGTACGGTAACGACATGCTCTCTAACGACATCTAATCCTATACGTTCTATCGGCACATTATCAAAACAAATCTGCCCAGAACTCGGGGTATAAAGCCCAATCAGTGTTTGTATTAAAGTTGATTTACCACCGCCACTGGCCCCAACTAAGGCAACCTTTTCTCCCGCCTTAATACTTAAATTAATGCCATTTAAGATAGTTTCTTCGCCATAACTAAAATGTAAGTTATCAACGCGTATAGCCACGGTCTTTTTATCTAAAAAAGGGTTTTCAAGATGAGGATAAGCGGGTTCTTGTTTTAAAGCATACAAACAATTAATACGTACCAAAGCGGCTTTTGCAGCATAAAACGCATATTGTATGCTTAAGATTTCTTGCACTGGCGCCATCATAAACCAAAGATACCCAAACACTGCCAGCATTTGTCCGATACTCAAATCAGAATAAAACACCATGAGCATGGCGCAAGCCCGGAATATATCGAAACCGAACAAGAACACTAGAAAACTAATGCGTGAAGCAGCATCGCTTTTCCAAGCAAAGGCAGCAGAAAATTCTTTAACCGACCTTGCTGTAGAGATTAATTGCGCACAATAATGTTGTTCTCGATTACTGGCGCGAATTTGATGAATAGCTTCTAATGTTTCGGTCAAGGCTTCTTGAAACACTTGGTAAGCTGAATTTTCTTTAGCCTTGAGATCTTTGACACGCGAACCGACTACACGAGTAAAGTAAATGACCACCGGATTCAATAGCATAATAAACAGGCCTAACTGCCAATGCATCCATAACAGTATTACCGCCGTGCCCAAAATCGTTAAACTGGCCACCAGTAACTTACTAACCGTTGAACCGATAAAGGTATCAATCGTATCTAAATCTTTAACCAGATGCGTAACCACCGTGCCCGTGCCTAAACTTTCATATTCAGACATGGAGATGGTTTGTAAATGCCCGATCAGATTTTGACGTATACGAAAGACTATATCTTTAGCAATGCAGGAAAAATGTCTAGCTTGGATGATGTTAAAGATGATGGCTATGATGCGCAGCATTAAACTGGCGACTAAAACAACCCCAATATAGAGGACTGGCCTATGCCATTCTGTAGGAAACCAGGAATTGATAAGACTTATGGCTAAACCTGGCTTTTTAAGCAAGACTTCATCCACTAACATCGGCATCAGCAACGGTACAGGCACACTGGCCATCATCGCTAAAACAGCGATGAAATGAGAATAAATCAGCGCTTTTTTATGCTCTAAGGCTATACGATAGATCGTGCCCCAGGTATAGGAGGATTTAGCCGGTTTTGATTGCACGAGATGGTAGGCTCTGTTTCATTAATAAAAAAATGTTGATTAAAGCGCTTTTCAGCAACCTCGGCTACATCGACACCCACACTACCCACAGTTAAAAAACGGGAGTGCAATAGCTTCAGCTATTGCGTTTTAAAACAGCTAAAGCTGTTTTACTCCAGACACCTAAAATACTTAACTGTGGACAGTGGTAGCTTGGGTTACATGCTTTTCGCAACCCAAGCTACTCGGCATCAATGTTGGGTTAACGATAGAGCCGTTAGCCCAACCTACTGTAACTACTTGGCGAAAACAGTAAGTCAGGCGACCTACATTATAAATTATCTAATATCGCTCGTTTAACTGCATCTAAACTGGCATCTATAGTCACTGGGCGTGCTGAAGCACATTGATTGATAGCAACATCAGGATCTTTCAAACCATTGCCCGTCAAAGTACAAACGATAATACTACCTTCGGGTATTTTGCCAGAAGTAATGTCTTGCATGGCACCGGCTAATGAGGCCGCCGATGCAGGCTCGCAAAAGATACCTTCATGTTGTGAGAGCATCTTTTGAGCGACTAAAATTTGTTCATCGCTAAACTTGTCAAACCAACCGCCCGATTCTTGTTGTGCCGCCCAAGCGAAATCCCAAGATTGTGGATGACCAATACGGATAGCGGTGGCTATGGTTTCTGGATTATCAATCATGTGGCCAGCCACAAAGGGGGCTGCTCCTGCTGCTTGATAACCACACATAATAGGCAGATTACTGCAAACTCTATCGGTGGCGTATTCTCTATAGCCTTTCCAATAAGCGGTGATATTGCCGGCATTACCTACAGGTAAGCAGTGATAATCGGGCGCAAAACCTAAGTCATCGACAATTTCAAAAGCTGCGGTTTTTTGGCCATCAATGCGGTAAGGATTAATGGAGTTAACGATAGTAACAGGCGCTTGTTCTGCAACTTCTTTAACCAAGGCCATGCCTTGATCAAAGTTACCATTAATTTGAATGATAGTGGCATCGTACATTAAAGTTTGCGCCAATTTACCTTGGGCTATTTTACCGTCAGGAATTAACACAAAGGCTTTAATACCAGCTCGTGCGGCATACGCGGCAGCAGCGGCGGAGGTGTTGCCCGTAGACGCACAGATGATGGCTTGACTGCCCTCTTCTACCGCTTTGGTAACAGCCATGGTCATACCACGATCTTTAAAAGAACCGGTTGGATTTAAGCCTTCATACTTAACATAAATTTTTACATCTTTACCTAGTAATCTAGGGATGTTTTGCAATTCAATCAGTGGCGTATTACCTTCGTTTAAACTGATGATGCGTGTATTAGCACTAACCGGCAGACGGTCTCTATAACGTGCAATTAAACCGGTATGATGTTTATGGGTAGACATAACTATTTATCTCAGGGTTTCTAAACGGATACGATTGACTTTTCCGGTCACAGTTTTTAGTGCTTCAATTTTTTCAATTGCAGCATTCATTTCATGTTCCATGGTAATTTCAGTCAACAAAATAATGGGGACAGCCGGAGCATCATCTAAAGGCTCTCTTTGTATAATGCCTTCAATACTAATGTGATGATCAGCTAAGATACGGGTTACATCTGCTAAGGTGCCTGGTTTATCTTCAGCATTTAAGCGTAAATAATAGGCTGTTTTAAATTGAGAGGGCGGTAAAACTGGAATATCAACTAAGGAATCCGCCTGAAAGGCTAAATGCGGCACGCGATTTTCAGGATCACTGGTTAATGCCCTAGCGACATCAATCAAATCTGCGACGACTGCTGAAGCGGTTGGCTCGGCACCCGCACCTGCACCATAATAAAGACTAGGCCCTACGGCATCGCCTTTAATGACGATGGCATTCATCACACCATTCACATTAGCAATTAAACGACGCTTTGGAATTAAGGTCGGATGAACTCTAAGCTCAATACCATTAGGCATTTTTCTGGCAATGCCTAAATGTTTAATGCGATAACCTAATTTATTAGCATACTCAACATCTAAACGAGTGATTTCAGTAATACCTTCGGTATACACTTTGTCAAACTGCAAGGGAATACCAAAAGCAATCGACGCTAAGATGGTCAATTTATGAGCCGCATCAATGCCTTCGACATCAAAGCTAGGGTCTGCTTCTGCATAGCCTAAGGCTTGAGCCTCGGCTAAGACATCATTAAAGTCACGTCCTTTATCGCGCATTTCAGTCAAAATGAAATTGCCTGTGCCATTAATAATACCGGCCAACCATTCAATTTGATTGCCACTTAAGCCTTCGCGTATGGCTTTAATAATGGGAATACCTCCCGCGACAGCTGCTTCAAAAGCAACAATAACGCCTTTTTCACTGGCCTTGGCAAAAATCTCATTACCATGTAACGCAATCAACGACTTATTGGCCGTAACGACATGCTTGCCATTACAGATAGCTTTTAAAACCAAGTCTTTAACCAATCCATCTCCACCAATCAATTCCACAACGATATCAATGTCTGGATCATTAATGATATCCATAGGATCGGTGGATAAGATAATACCTTGGGTATCACAGATACGTTGCTTATCTAAGTCTTTGACTGAAGCACGTGTAATGGTGATTTCTCTACCTGCGCGTCTAGCGATTTCTGTCGCATTACGCTTTAGTACATTAACGGTACCACCGCCCACTGTACCCAATCCTAATACACCTACTTTTACCGGTTTCAATTCAAGCTCCAGTTAAACATTATTAATCGACTATACTTGTAACATTTGCGGGTATTTCATCCCTTAAGTCGTTAAGCCATCTTTTTTCATCATCAGACGTATACCACGAACTGCTTGGCGGGTACGATGTTCATTCTCTATTAAGCCAAAACGTACATGATCATCACCGTACTGACCAAAGCCTACGCCTGGAGCTACAGCAACTCGAGCCTCTAGTAATAGTTTCTTAGAAAACTCTAATGAGCCCATTTCTAAATAAGCATCTGGGATCTTTGCCCAAACAAACATCGTTGCTTTAGGTTTTATAACTGGCCAACCTGCGGCATTCAAACCTTCACAAAGCACATCGCGTCTTTTTTTATACATCTCAGCAATTTCAGTCACACACTCTTGCGGCCCTTCTAATGCGGCAATCGCAGCAATTTGTATGGGTGCAAAAGTACCGTAATCCAAATAAGATTTAATTCTTGCCAAGGCAGAGACGAGTTCTTTATTGCCACACATAAAACCTACACGCCAGCCAGGCATGTTATAGCTTTTAGACATGGAGAAAAATTCTACCGCAATGTCTTTAGCGCCTTCAACTTGAAGGATAGAGGGTGCTTTATAGCCATCAAAAACGATATCAGCATAAGCAATATCCTGAACCACCCAAATATTATGTTCTTTAGCGACAGCAATAATTTTCTCAAAGAAATCAAGCTCTACACACTCTGTCGTAGGGTTTCCTGGGAAATTAAGGATGAGCATTTTAGGTTTAGGCCAAGAATCAATAATCGCTTTTTGCAATTCTTCAAAAAAGTCACCACCTGGAACCATCGGTACATGCCTTAGATCCGCACCGGCAATCACAACACCATAAGGATGTATAGGATAAGCCGGATTAGGCACTAGCACCACATCACCAGGCCCAAGTGTCGCCAAGGCTAAATGCGCCAAACCTTCTTTAGAGCCAATAGTCACTATGGCTTCGGTTTCAGGATCTAAGTCCACATCATAACGAGTTTTATACCAGTCACAGATCGCTTTTCTTAATCTAGGAATACCCTTAGAAACTGAATATCGATGTGTATCGGGGCGTTGAACGGCCTCTATCAATTTATCAACAATATGTTGCGGAGTGGGTTGATCTGGATTACCCATACCAAAATCAATAATATCTTCTCCCGCAGCGCGCGCCTTGGCTTTCAACTCATTAACTATGTTAAATACGTAGGGAGGTAAACGATTTATTCTTTGAAATTCTTGCATTAACAACTCTTGAACAACCCAAGTATGAGTAAGATTAAAAAATAGCTTCTCCACAGCAGTAGATGATGAGAAGTCACAACAAAACAGGCTAAATTACTGATGTAAGCAGCGGATGTCAACTAATAGCAATCATTTTACTATTAAATCGCTGACTTTAAAATCAACAGTTAGATCATTTAACGCCGTAGACCTAATGTGCGTGTCACGCGCATTAGGTCTTCTTGAGTATCAACACCTGCTTCAGGCGTTTTATCGATGACTTTGACCAAAATCGCTTCACCCTGCCAAAGTATCCTCAATTGCTCCAAAGCTTCGACCGACTCCAATACCGAGGCTGACCATGAACAATAACGATTTAAAAAATCGACCCTATAAGCATATAAACCAATATGCCGAAGATAAGGCACGGCACCTGAAGGTGTTCTATTTACCTGATCAAAAACGCCTCTTTCCCACGGAATAGGCGCACGACTAAAGTAAAGTGCATAACCGGCCTGATTCAAAACCACTTTAACAGCATTGGGATTAAAGATTTCTTCTGAAGCTATTATCTTAGCCGCCAAAGTGGCAATGCCCGCAAGATTTTGATTCGCTAAAGCCGCAGCAACCTCTCGAATAGCTTCGGGAGGTATTAAGGGTTCATCACCTTGCAGATTAACAATAATGTCATTCCCCGACCAACCACAAAGCCTTGCCACTTCAGCTATTCTTTCTGTGCCACTTTGATGATCAACTCCGGTCATCACCGCTTTTATACCTAAATCGGAGACGGCTTGAAAAATACGCGTATCATCCGTTGCCACGACGACTTCTTCAGCATCAGCTTCTTGAGCGCGCTCACAAACATGAACAATCATTGGTTTTCCTGCTATATCTAATAAGGGTTTGCCGGGTAATCGACTTGAACCATATCTAGCGGGAATAACGACTTTAAATCGGTGACTCATTGATATAAAGCGTCTACTTCTTCACTACTTAATTGACGCGCTTCATCTTCAATCATAACGGGAATATCATCTCGAACTGGGAAGGCTAAACGGTCAGCTCGGCATATCAATTCACCATTGACCTTATCATAATGCAATGGACTTTTGCATAGTGGGCAAGCCAAAATATCGAGTAATTTTTTATCTATCATGCTTTTCTCTCAAAAGATTTAATAATTGTTCTGTAAAAAGACTATCTGGGCAAGCTGTCACAGGCACATACCAATGTTGCTGACCTGCAAATAACCTGCATTTTACCGCATCTTTTTCTGTCATCAACACCGGCTGTTGATCAGAAAATTCGATATCTTCGCGTTGAAACGAATAATGATCGGGAAAACTTTTGTTGCTAGTGTTAAGTCCTACCAAGGCTAACTGCTTAAAAAACCTTTCAGGATGTCCTATGCCAGCTATCGCATGACAATCCTCTGTTAGAAAATCAACTAAGTGCTTTTGCTCACCCGTTAGTAAATTAATAGCGATGTCGCCTTCTAAACGCATAGAGAACTCATTAGGCTCTTGTTTTTCTCCATTGACGATAATTAAGTCGACACTATTTAAGCGTTCGATAGGTTCTCTCAAAGGGCCGGCAGGCAAACAATAGCCATTTCCAAAACGTCGCACACCATCAATCACAGCAATTTCAATATCTCTGTGTAAGGCATAATGTTGTAAGCCATCATCCGATAAAATAACATCACAATCGGTCTTTTCTAATAATAATCTTGCAGCATCTACACGTAATGGTCCAACTACCATAGGACAAACCGTTTGTTTAGCAATTAACAAGGCCTCATCACCAACATCTTTTGCTAAGCTTTCTGTACCTACCCATTGGGGCCAAGATTCAGCTAGGCCTCCGTAACCTCGACTAATGATGCCCGGTTTAAAGCCAGATATTTTAAGGAACTCAGCCAAATAAATAACTAACGGTGTTTTACCTGTACCGCCCACAGTAAGATTACCTACGACAATAACAGGCACAGGTAAGGTCTGTGTTTTTAACATTCCAATTCGATATAAAAACTTTCTAAATCGAACGATATCACTGAATAAAAACCCCAGAGGCATTAGCCACAGACCAATAACAGGGTCTTTATACCAAATATCTAAGGCCCAACGAGCAAGAGTTTTCTTCATATTATCGTCTTAAATTTCATAGCACACTGAACAATAGCTAATTATCGAACAGCTATTTTCATTCTTAGTGAGCTTATTCTAACCTACCATAAGCTTATCTTGAGCATTTTCCCTACCTACCCAAACATAAGCAATGATAAACGCTAAGCCACAACATGCCGCAGCCATTGAGAACACAAACTGTGAGCCTAGTAAATCCCAATAATAACCACTATAAAGACTACCCAGCACACCACCTAAACCAAAACAAAGACTGGTATACAAAGCTTGGCCTTTTCCTTGATGTTGCTCACCAAAATAACGTTGCAGTAAATACATAGCAACGACGTGAGTACCCCCAAAAGTAGCGGCATGAAACAGTTGCGCAACGATGAGTACCCACAAATACTCAGAGCCCCAGCCTATCATCAACCACCTAGCAGTCGCCAACGCTAAACTAAGCAATAAGATGGCACGTAAAGAACAGTGCTTTAATAGATTGCGCATATAAATAAATAACACTATCTCAGCCAAGACACCTAATGCCCAGAGCAATCCTGTAACCATGGCCGAATATTGAGCATGCTTTAAATAGATAGAGTAGAAAACATAATATGGAGCATGTGCCATTTGCAACAATACATTAACTGCTATAAAGGCTAATACTTCTGGCATCTTGATAATTTTTAAAATGCCATGTGTTGCCAGATCCAAACTAATGCTTTTAGCTTCTGGAGTCACAAAGGTAATGCCCGCATTTAACAATAACAATGCAGCTATGATGAGCGGTAATAAAGTGACTGAGTAATGTTCTAAAACAGCACCGATACTCAGCACTGCGACTATAAAGCCAATAGAGCCCCACAATCTTACTCGACTATAATGATGCGCTGCATTTCGTAAATGCGCTAAGGTCACTGCTTCAAATTGCGGCAACATCGCATTCCAAAAAAAACTAAAGCCTATGGTGATCAAGGCAAAGCCCAAATAATCATAAGCCCATAGAAATCCTGCAAATATCACAGTAGAAAAAAAGCCCGCCAATCGAATAATGCCTATGCTTTTACCCGTATGGTCGGCTATCCAGCCCCATAAAATAGGTCCAATAATTTTTGTCCCTACTAAGAGCGCAGATAACTCACCGATTTCAATGGGATTAAAACCAAAATCTTTTAAATAAAGACTCCAGTAAGGGATAAAGCCACCTAGAGCTGCAAAATATAAAAAATAAAACCCTGACAGCCGCCAGTAAGGAATAGACATTTATTTACTTCATGAAAATAAGAAAGTTATTATCGCTGCCTCGCTCCGCGTCACTGCCCACAGTTAAGTAATCTGTAGTCTTGGATAAAACAGCTTTAGCTGTTTTAAAAGGCTATAGCTGAAGCTCAGCACTCCACACAAACTGTTTTCGCTTAAATGTGGGTTGTGACGCAGAGGGTGGAAAAGCTGACAGCCCTTAAATTGATAGCCAGAAATCACCTAATAATAGGCAATCCCGATTGAACATGCTGATTTTGTGCCCTATGTCTTAGCAAATGATCCATCAAGACTAGGGCCATCATCGCTTCAGCAATCGGTGTGGCGCGTATACCCACACAAGGATCATGACGACCTTCGGTACTTACTTCTATGGCCTCACCTTGCTGATTAATACTTTTACCGGCTAAGCGTAAGCTAGAAGTGGGTTTTAAGGCAATACTAGCTGTAATGGACTGACCGCTAGAAATACCGCCTAAAATACCACCGGCGTGATTGCTCAAAAAGCCTGTAGGCGTTATTTCATCTCGAAACTGCGTGCCTTTACTGTTAACACAAGCGAAGCCATCACCAATCTCTACGCCTTTAACCGCATTAATACTCATCAAAGCATGAGCCAGATCAGCATCTAAACGATCAAAAATAGGCTCGCCTAAACCGGGCGGCACATTGGTTGCGACCACCTCAATTCTTGCACCTATGGATTCACCTTCCTTACGTAAGGCATCCATATAAGCTTCCATTACGGCCACTTTATCAATATCAGGACAAAAGAATGGATTGCTATCGATGATTGACCAATCCAGTTTTTCTATTTTTATCGGGCCTAATTGAGATAAATAACCACGAACTTCTATACCAGCCAGTTCTTTAAGGTATTTCTTGGCAATGCCACCCGCTGCAACACGCATAGCAGTTTCACGAGCAGAAGAACGACCACCGCCTCGATAATCTCTAAAACCGTATTTTTGCTGATAAGTATAATCAGCATGACCCGGCCTAAAAGTATCGGCAATTTTAGAATAATCTTTTGAGCGTTGATCAGTATTTTCTATCAACAAGCCAATAGGCGTCCCCGTCGTTTTGCCTTCAAACACACCGGATAATATTTTTACCACATCGGCTTCACGACGCTGTGTAGTATGCCTTGAAGTACCTGGTTTTCTGCGATCAAGATCTTCTTGTAAATCAGCTTCTGATAGCAGCAAACCCGGAGGACAGCCATCAACGATACAACCTATGGCAGGACCATGACTTTCACCAAAGGAGGTGACTGTGAATAATTTTCCTATCGTATTTCCAGACATATTAACCTAACGCTGCTATAAATAAATGTTGATACTCATGAACCTGACCCGCCGTCAGCAAGAACACGCCGTCACCACCTCGCTCAAAATTCATCCAAAAGAAAGGCACATTCGGGAAAGTATCTTGTAAGGTTTGCGCACTACTTCCCACTTCCACACACAAAATACCCTGCGTTGCTAAGTAAGCATCGGCATCCACTAAAATACGTATGACAAGATCCAAACCTGTCACTCCACCTTTAAAGCCCATGTCGGGCTCTGCACGGAACTCTTGAGGCAATTCTGACCATTCTTGGTGACTGACATAAGGCGGATTACTAACAATAATGTCATAACGAGCCTCCGGCAATTCATTAAATAAATCTGATTGGTATAACGTGACTGTCTCTGCTAACTGATGTTTTTCAACATTGATCGCGGCTACGTCTAAAGCATCGGCAGATAAATCGACAGCGTCCACATAGGCCTCTTGAAAAGCATAGGCACAGGCAATCGCAATACAACCACTACCCGTACACAAATCTAAAATACGAACGACCTGTTCTTCTTCAACCCACGGAGAAAAACGCTGCTCTATTAATTCAGCAATAGGTGATCTTGGTACTAAGACCCGATTATCAACATAAAAGGCAAGGCCCGCAAATATAGCCTCATTCGTCAAATAAGCGGCAGGTGTTCTTTCATTAATACGTCTGTCGATGATATCAATAATCGATGACCGTTCTGCCATGGTTAATGCCGCATCGAGATAGGCTTCAGCCAAATTATAGGGTTGATGTACAGTATGTAAGACTAGCGCCGCAGCTTCGTCAAGCGCTGTCAGAGTGCCATGTCCAAAACTAACCCCAGCGATGGTAAAGCGACTGGATGCCCAGCGTATATAATCACGCAGTGTTGTGAGGGTCGTTAAAACATCAGTATGTGTAGGTTGCATGAGTCAATTAGTAAGCAAGTGTGTGATATTTCACTAAAGTGTCGATTTTAAACTAATCCAGTCGATTCAGTTTAAGTTTTATATGCCATCGCCAACAAAAACGGCGGAATAAATCCGCCGCCGTTATGAGTAATGCAAACAGCAACTCATGATAGAGGGCTGTTTACATTACAAAAGCATTGCCTTATTTTTCAATCTTAAGTGCTAAAAAGGCAGGACTTCCTCGTCGCTGAATTAAAGCAGCAACCGACTTACCGGCGGGTAAGTTTTTAACAATCTTTTCAAAGCCAGCCACATCATGAATAAGTTGATTATCAAGACGTAAAATAACATCACCCAGTTGAACGCCTGCACTTTTAGCAGCGCCTTTGCCTATATTTTGTACCAGCACACCGCCTTTACTGACCTGCGTTAACTGCCTTTCCTCAGTCGTCAAATCAGTCACGGTCAGGCCCAATCTGTTAGTAGGTTTAGCTTTTTCTGTTTTACTGTCAGCTACTTTATCAACTTGCTCAGGCAATAAGCCAATATTAAAGTTAATGGTTTTTTCTCCACCTTGCCTGATAATTTTCAAGGTAGCTTTATCTTTAATCGGCGTCATACCAACCATAGGAGGTAAATCACCTGACTTTTCAATAGACTGGCCATTAAACTCAGTAATAATGTCGCCAATTTGTAACTGTGCTTTTTCTGCTGGACTATCAGGCATCACTTTAGAAACCAAAGCACCTTGAGGTTTTTTCATACCAAAAGATTCAGCGAGTTCCCTCGTCACATCTTGAATTTGCACACCCAACCAACCATGAGCAGCTTTACCATTAGCCTTGATTTGCTCAACCACACTCATAACCACATCCATAGGAATAGCAAATGAAAGCCCCATAAAACCACCGGTACGGCTATAAATTTGTGAGTTGATACCCACTACTTTGCCATCCATATTAAACAAAGGACCACCTGAATTACCTGGATTAATAGCAACATCGGTTTGTATAAACGGCACATAATTACCGCCAGGTAAACTACGACCCTTGGCACTTACAATACCCGCAGTCACTGACTGTTCAAAACCAAATGGAGAGCCAATAGCCAACACCCACTCGCCAACCTGTAATTTACTAGGATCACCAATACTAACTACTGGCAAATCAGCAGCTTCAACTTTTAACAACGCCACATCGGTACGCGCATCAGAGCCAATTAACTTGGCAAGTAACTCACGTCGATCAGAAAACTTAACAATAATCTCATCAGCGTCTTTAACAACGTGATGATTGGTCAACACGTAACC
>CAMDOP010000063.1 GCA_945903675.1 Crenothrix polyspora | reverse complement strand
CTTGGCAGGATGAAATACGCTGGACTGAAGACGGCCTAGTGCCTGTGATTGCCCAACAAGCAGATAGTGGAAAGATTCTGATGTTTGCTTGGATGAATCCTGAGTCCTTAGCCTTAACAGTTGAAGAAGGTTATGCCGTTTACTGGTCTAGATCACGTCAACGTTTATGGCGTAAAGGTGAAGAATCAGGCCACAGACAAAAAGTACTGGACATATTTCTTGATTGTGATGAAGATGTTATCTTATTAAAAGTTGAACAAGAAGGCGGTATTGCCTGTCATACTGGCCGTGAAAGCTGTTTTTATCGCAGTTTAATTGATAAACAGTGGCAATCTATTGAACCTATACTAAAAGACCCTAACACCATCTATACAAAAAAATGAATGACACCTTACAACAATTAGCTGATATTCTGGAACAACGTAAACTAGAATCGGCCGATAAATCTTATGTCGCGAGTCTTTATGCCAAAGGCCTAGATTCTATACTTAAGAAAGTCGGTGAAGAAGCGACTGAAACCGTTATCGCTGCCAAAAATGGTGATAAAGAACAAATTATTTATGAAACTGCTGACTTGTGGTTTCACTGTTTGGTCATGCTAGCCGATCAAGGCTTAGGACCTAACGATGTATTAAAAGAACTACAACGCCGCTTTGGTTTGTCAGGTTTAGAAGAAAAAGCGCAACGCAACAAAAGCTAAATTATATTTTAAGTATCACCGCAGTGCTGCATCAAGTTCAAGCTATAACAATCTAATAAGATCGTTTTGTAATTTATGGTAATTATTCTAAGATGATGACTTAATAAGTCACTGGAGTTAAAACATGCACGTCAGCATCACCCAATTATTAATTATATTAGTTATCGTCATTGTGCTATTTGGCACTAAAAAACTCCGTAATGTAGGATCAGATCTAGGTGGAGCTATCAAAAGTTTTCGCTCAGCCATTAAAGAAGGCGAAGAAGACAAAAAACCGACTGAACATGAGGGTGAAACCTTAGACGGCGAAATCACTTCCAAGAAAAACGAAAAAGTCTAATATGTTTGAAGTTGGATTTTCTGAGTTAGTCATGATCGCTTTAGTCAGCTTATTAGTGATAGGGCCTGAACGTTTACCTAAAGTAGCCAGACTTGCTGGTTTCTGGATAGGTAAAGCGCGCAATATAGCCGCTACCTTCAAAGAAGAAATCAAACACGAACTTCATACTGAAGAATTACGTCAAATATTTAACGAGCAAGCCAAATTACAAGAGTTTCATGCCGCACTTAATGAAACAAACGAAACAATCGATGCTATTCAATCAGAAACCGCTCTTAGCACTGAAGAAATACTAGAGCAACCTAGTACTCATGAACTCAAATAGTTTTGAAGAAGCCGCTCAGCCGTTCATCAGTCATCTGATTGAATTGCGTAATCGACTACTAAAAGTCATCAGCTTCGTTATTGTGGTATTTTTAGGGCTGTCTGTTTATGCCAATCAAATCTATAGCTATTTAGCTGGGCCGTTACTAAAGCATATGCCCAAAAACAGCACTATGATTGCCATAGATGTTGCCTCACCTTTTTTTACGCCCTTTAAACTAGCGCTAGTTGCTGCTATTTTTATTTCTATTCCTGTCATTCTTTATCAATTCTGGGCCTTTGTAGCACCTGGACTCTATAAGCGCGAACGCAGGATGATATTTCCGCTACTCATTGCCAGTACTTTGTTATTCTTTCTGGGTGTCGCTTTCGCCTATTATGTCGTATTCCCGCTGATGTTCGGCTTTTTAACAGCCGCCGCACCTGAAGGTGTTGCAGTGATGACTGACATTAGCAAATACCTTGATTTCGTACTCGCCTTATTCTTTGCCTTTGGTATCTGTTTTGAAGTACCCATATTCACCATCGTGTTAGTTTGGACAGGCTTAGTCACACCAGCAGAGCTATCTGAAAAACGCCCTTATGTGATTGTGGGTGCGTTTGTTATCGGCATGTTTTTAACACCTCCTGATGCTATCTCACAAACTATGTTGGCAGTACCGATGTGGATGTTGTTTGAACTCGGCTTGCTATGTTCAAGGCTATTCGTGCATAAAGATAATGATGACCATGATCTAGATAAAATAGAACATCTTAGTGACTAACACTATTTATCTATCCACTCATAAAGCTCAGTTAAGGTTGAGTCACACTTACAGCAACTCGTGCCACAAGAAGACTCTAGCGGCAGTTTTCGGACACTGCCTTTGCTAACCCATTTATCTAACATACCTCGTAGGGCATCGGCATCCATATTAAAATGAATCACCAAATCAGCTAAAGCAATCCTACGCTGTTGTTTTAAATAACTACGTAAATCAGATAGTATCATTGAGCGTCTCCTGAGCTTGTTTTGCCATCGACTGCTTTCCTGTTAACCATAACGCCACTATCACCATCACAAAAGCACTAATCAAACCACTAATCCATATCAAAGAATACTCAGGATGCCGTTCATAAGTCATGGCCTGATAAAACACCGTAGCCGTCATATAAGCGATGCCTGTAGTCCAACACACCACAAACACTGTCCAGCCCGTATTAGTTTCTCTATGGATCGCAGCAGTCGCTGCAACACATGGCGCATACAATAAAATGAATAACAAATAAGCGAAAGCACCGACTTTTCCATCATAGCGTTGCTGCATAGCGGCAAAAGTATTGGTCTTAACCTTTTGTTCGTCTGCGGCAACCGCCATATCATCTACTGTGCCGATATTAAGACCGAGTGGATCTAATAAATTATCAGCAACAGCGCTTAAATTATTCGGTATGGTCTGTAAAGCGGCCATTAAAGCCTCGTTAAGCTTAAAGGACGCCTTATCAACAGAAGCAGTATCTGAAACTGATAATTGACTATATAAAGCATCTAAGGTACCTACAACAGCCTCTTTAGCCAAGACACCCGTAAAAACACCCACTGTTGCTGGCCAATTATCTTTTTCTATGCCCATAGGCTTAAATAGTGGCGTTAAAGCTTTACCTATTTTACTCAACACCGATTGATTACTATTTTCTTGACCAAAACTACCATCTGTACCCAAGGCATTCAGGAAGTTTAATACCAAGACCATCGGAACAATGATTCTACCCGCGTTAATCAAAAAAGATTTAAGCCTATCCCACGTTCTAGTCAAAACACCGCGTAAGGTCGGCATGTGGTAAGCCGGCAATTCCATAATAAACGGCGAGGTCTCGCCTTTAAACAAGGTATGACGCATAATTAAACCGGTCAATACCGCTACCGCTATCCCTAATAAATACAAACCAAAAACGATATTCTGTCCACCGACAGGGAAAAATGCTGCTGCAAATAAAGCATAAACCGGTAATCTTGCGCCACAAGACATAAAAGGATTCATTAGGTTAGTCAGTATTCGATCACGCCTATTTTCAAGGGTTCGTGTCGCCATAATAGCAGGCACATTACAACCAAAACCGACGATCATGGGCACAAATGATTTACCTGGCAAACCTATCATGCGCATGAATCTATCCATGACAAAAGCTGCTCTTGACATATAGCCAGAATCTTCGAGTGCCGACAAAAATAAGAACAAGAAGCCGATAATGGGAATGAAGGTAGCAACCACCTGTATGCCGCCCCCTAAACCGTTGGTTATCAAGACCACTAACCACTGTGGTACTTGATAAACAGATAACACACTACTTAAACCATCAATCAGCAGTGCACCAACGGCTTGTTCAAAAAAATCAATAAAGGCACTGCCTATGTTGATAGTGAACATAAACATGGTGTACATCACTAAGAGAAAAACCGGTATACCTAAAAACCGATTCAATACGATGTTATCAATTGTTTCTGTGACATGGCGACTGATTTCATTCAGCTTACAAACAGCACCTTGTGTTAAATCATTAACAAAGCCATAACGGGCATCTGCAGCCAAAATATCAATTTCATCATCTGTTTCCGCTTCTACTTGCTGCTGTAATTGACTGGTAAAGGCTTGTATATCCTTACCTGCAAGTTGCTTAGCCAGCGTATCATCTTCTAAGGTACGCAACGTTAACCAACGTAAATCACAGTCATGGTCACGGGCAATATCGCTTAACGACAAGGATAGTTCTTCTATAGCGCGCTCTAAAGCGGGAGCATACTTTATTGTTACGCTAGGAATCGGCAGAGTTACAGATGACCTATTAATCTGAGCCTTTAAAGCAGCTAGGCCGTCTTTGGTAGAGGCTGCAATAGGAATGACTGGGCAGCCTAACTGCTGTGCTAAATAGTCACAATCAATCTTAATGCCGCGACTTTTAACCTGATCCATCATATTGAGTACCAATATCATTGGTACGCGCATTTCTATGAGTTGCGAGGTTAAATAAAGGTTACGTTCTATATTAGAGGCATCAATAATATTGATAATTAAATCAGCTTGCTTAGAGGCGATATAATCTCTAGCAACTTTTTCATCCAAAGACACCTGATCATCAGCAGCTTCTAAGGAATAGGTGCCGGGTAAATCGACTAATTCAATCAGCTTACCGGCATGCGTATATTCACCCGTTTTCTTTTCAACGGTAACGCCAGGCCAATTACCTACATGCTGCTTAGAGCCAGTGAAAGCATTAAATAACGTCGTTTTTCCGCAGTTAGGATTACCAACCACACCCACCGTAAAATCAATGTTCATTATTGCTTCTCTATCAAAACCACGGCCGCTTCATCTTTACGCAAGGTTAACGAAAAACCACGCAATTTAATTTCTACAGGATCACCTAAAGGCGCAAAACGGGTCACACTAAAGGTTGTACCCGGCGTTAAGCCCATGGCCAGCAAGCGCTTACGATAGGCTTTACCTTCAGGTTCAAAGCCTATGATTTTACCTAGATCGCCTACCTTAAGATTTTTTAAGCTTAACACTCTATCCAGCTCCGGTGGGTATCAGCGATTCTTCTGAAAGGCGAGGCGCCAATAAGGAATCGTTCTCATTAAGAAACAATATAGCACAGTTTCATACGCACTCATACCTAGTCAAGTTAATACACAGTAACATCGAGGTACTCTCGTATGCCGCGCCGAGCACCGCAGGTTTTGTTGGGATTAGCCCGAAGGGGCACGGCATGGATGCCGTGCGTCGGTAGGAGGGCAGGACGCCCTCTCTACCGACCCCCGACAAAACCGAGGAGCGCAGGAAAAAAGCGGCAATCGAGCCGCCTTTTCTTTGGATACTTTCTTTTGGCGGAGCAAAAGAAAGTATCTCGCCTTCGGGTGCGAATACCCGATTAACACATTGTCGCGATAGCGACCTCATTTATATTTATGCATGTGAAATACTCAAATATGAATAAATTGTGGCGATAACTGGCAATAACAGCCCGTTCAAATTAAAATGTATCATTTGTTATTGATAACACTCGATAACCGCACTGCGACCTTCCATTCCAACGGACTTTTAATGACTGATTACAAATTAACGCACCTTAAAGAGCTAGAAGCCGAAAGCATACATATCATTCGTGAAGTCGCGGCTGAATTTGAACGCCCAGTCATGCTATATTCCGTCGGTAAAGATTCAGCAGTTATGCTGCATCTGACCATGAAAGCCTTTTTTCCTGGCAAACCACCCTTTCCCATGATGCATGTCGATACCACATGGAAGTTCAAGGAAATGATTGAGTTTCGTGACCAATTAATCAAAAAACTGGATTTAGATCTATTGGTCCATATTAATCAAGACGGCGTTGATCAAGGCATAGGTCCCTTTAGCCACGGCAGCAAAAAGCACACGGATGTCATGAAAACCGAAGGTCTTAAACAAGCCTTAGATAAATATCAATTCGATGCAGCCTTTGGCGGTGCCCGCCGTGATGAAGAAAAATCTCGCGCAAAAGAGCGCGTGTATTCTTTTAGAGATAAAAATCATCGCTGGGACCCTAAAAACCAACGCCCCGAACTATGGAATATTTACAATGGTAAAATAGACAAAGGCGAAAGCATCCGCGTGTTTCCTTTATCTAACTGGACTGAGCTAGACATTTGGCAGTACATTCATTTAGAAAACATCCCTATCGTACCTTTATACTTTGCTAAAGTACGTCCTGTTGTGGAACGTGATGGCATGTTAATTATGGTGGATGACGAGCGCATGCCCATAGGTCCTGATGAAAAAGTTGAAATGAAAAAAGTGCGCTTTCGCACCTTGGGTTGCTACCCTTTAACTGGCGCTGTCGAATCTAACGCCACCACACTACCCGAAATTATTCAGGAAATGTTATTAACCACCACCTCTGAACGCCAGGGACGACTCATAGACCACGATCAATCGGGCTCTATGGAACAGAAAAAGCGCGAAGGTTATTTTTAAAGCAGGTCAAAGGTTAAGGGCTAAATGTCGCGTTTTGAAGATTTAGAGGTTTGGAGACGCTCGTCGAGACTTTGTGTTGAAGTTTACAAAGGTCTCGCCAATTGTAAAGATTATGGCTTTAAAGACCAGATAACTCGTTCCAGTTTATCTATACCTAGCAACATAGCGGAAGGTTTTGAAAGGGGTAGCGATAAAGATTCTAATAAATTCTTTTATTACGCAAAAGGCTCCGCTGGTGAATTACGAACTCAACTCTACATTGGCATCGAAATTGGATACATTACAAAAGAAACAGGCTTGCCATGGAAAAACGAAGTTGAACACATTTCAAAAATGCTGTCGGCACTAATAAAATCAAGGTCAACCTAGTATTCTAGGTACATCTAAGCTTTTAATTTTAACTGACCTAAGCATTATAATTGGACGAGACTCAGGCGATGCATTTACAACAAACAAATTTAGCCAAAAACATTATGCTCTTTATGAAGCTCTAGCCAATAAGAAAAAATAAGAACCCAGAAAAATAGAATTGAGCCTTTAGCCTTTAGCCTTTAGCCTTTAGCCTTTCGTCCTTCACCCTTTATCTTGATCCTAACTTATGTCCCACCAATCCGACTTAATCAGTACCGATATAGACGCGTATTTAGCGCAACATGAAAACAAAGAATTATTACGCTTCTTAACCTGCGGCAATGTTGATGATGGCAAAAGTACCTTAATTGGTCGCTTGTTGCATGATTCAAAAATGATCTACGAAGATCAACTCGCCGCCGTGCTAGCGGATAGCGTTAAATCCGGCACCACAGGTACAGGAAAAATTGATTTAGCCTTGTTGGTTGATGGCTTGCAAGCAGAACGTGAGCAAGGCATTACCATTGATGTCGCCTATCGTTATTTTTCTACGGCGACACGCAAATTTATTATTGCCGACACGCCTGGACACGAACAATACACTCGTAACATGGCCACTGGTGCTTCGACTTGTGATTTAGCCATTATCTTAATTGATGCTCGTTACGGCGTACAAACCCAAACTAAACGCCACAGCTTTATCGCCTCTTTATTAGGCATACAACACATCATTGTTGCCATTAATAAAATGGATTTGATGAGTTATAGCGAAACGACCTTTAACGAGATCAAACAAACTTATTTAGACTTTACTAGCACCCTTGATTTACAAGACATTTGTTTTATCCCCATGTCAGCCCTAGATGGTGATAACGTCGTTAATACCAGTGAAAATATGCCTTGGTATACCGGTGAGACCTTAATGGCTGCACTTAATAGCATAGAAATCGCCAACGATCATAACTTTAATGATGCTCGCTTCCCCGTGCAATATGTTAACCGCCCTAACCTTGATTTCCGTGGTTTTTGTGGCACGGTAGCCTCAGGTGTTTTTCGTAAAGGCGATCTCATTACCGCACTACCTTCAGGCAAAAGCACAAAAATAAAATCCATCGTCACCTACGATGGCGACTTAGATGAGGCTTTTCCACCGATGGCCGTCACCTTAACCTTAGAAGACGAAATTGATATCAGCCGTGGCGACATGCTCATAGGCAAAGAACAACAAGCGCCCATAGTTGCTGATAAATTTAAAGCCACTATCGTCTGGATGACCGAAAAAGCCTTAACGCCGGGACGTCAATACATACTTAAATTAGCCACTCGTAGCGTCTCAGGTTCCATAGCACTGATACATCACCGTATTGATGTCAACACCTTAGAGCATCATGATGCGCAAGACTTACAACTGAATGAAATTGGTTCTTGTACCGTTGCTGTGAATGCTCCCGTGGTATTTGATGCTTATAAAAACAATAAAGGTACCGGCGCATTCATTATTATTGACCGCTTAACGAATGGCACAGTCGGTGCTGGCATGATTACCGGTGCCTGCGATGAACAAAACTTACTACCTGTTAGTACTGAAGAGCGAGCAACCCGTTACAGTCAAAAACCAACTGCTATAGCCTTAAACGGAGTCACCAGTAAAGACAGTGCTTATTTATTAGAAAGAAAGTTATTTGATAATGGCCATGCGACTACCGTCTTAGAAACTCAAAACAGCGCATTAATTGTTGCTATTAAAAATGCTGGCTTAGTGTGTTTGTGCGTTAATTACAGTGCTGATCTAGCCGATATTAGCTTTAATACTGATCTGCAGTCGCTTGATGACATATACAGCGCTTTGAAAGAACAACATATTATTTATTAACTGATCTTACGCAGTCTTTCAGCTGATTATAAAAAATAATGTGGTCGCTATCGCGATAATTTTTGTATCGGGTAATCGCACCCGAAGGCGAGATACTTTCTTTTGCGCCGCCAAAAGAAAGTATCCAAAGAAAAGGCGGCTCGGTTGCCGCTTCTTCCTGCGCTCCTCGGTTTTGTCGGGGGTCGGTAGAGAGGGCTTCCTGCCCTCCAACCGACGCACGGCATCCATGCCGGGCCCCTTCGTGCTAATCCCAACAAAACCTGCGGTGCTCGGCGCGGCAAACGAGTGAAAACAACGTTACTGCGTAACATCAGTTATTAAGGCTAGACCTTATAAATGTTGGGTTGAAACTACCCAACCTAACCTATCATGCTTATGATGCAGTAGGTTGGGCTGCATGCTTTTCGCAACCCAACATTATTAGGAAGTTACAAAGCAGAGCCCAAAATAATCACATCAAACACAAGGTAGTTGCAGAATTATTTAAAATATTCGATACTTCGGCCTAGTTGCTTTTGTTAATAGCAGACTTACCCAACTGAACGATACTTATTTGAGGTTAACGCGCGATGAGAAAATATTTTTTATTAGGACTGGCTCTACTAGGCATTACTTCAAGCCCATTAGGCGCATGTGCTGCTACGGACAGCCAATATCCAGCTGCTGATTTTCAACCCTCTGTTATTTATCTAGCGCCCAATAGTGCTGTTAAAGAGTCTACTCAAGAGGCTCATGATCCTAAATATCCTGCTGCAAACTTCACACCTAGCGTGATTTTTATAGACAAACAAGCCGCCAATCAAAGCGAAGAAGTCTTTGATCCCAAATATCCCGCAGCAAACTTCAAACCCAGAATCATTTATCCTTAATGGCTAAAGCTAGCCTTGTCTCACTCTAGCTTTGTTCACAAAAATTTTTCAGGTAATGCGACGGCTAACTTTCTACCTACAGGATTGTAAACACTCATGACGATCACCACTCAAGCACTGTCTAAATTGCAATATACGATAGAACAAGCCTTAGTAAAAATAACGGCCGGCCAAACCTACCAAGCGATACAGGCCATGCCCCCGACTAAACGTTGGACTACGCTAGGGCTTTATTTTTTAGCCTCGCAACTGGTCATTTTTGGCTTGTTATATGCCTTGTTTGGAAAAGTCGTAGTAATAGGTTTTTTTGCGAGCATACTCGCGGGTTTAGCGACGGGTTTAGGCGCCTTACCTGCCCTATTCTTTAAAGATATTTCCAAGAATTTATTCAATAGTCTCTTAGGTGCTGCTGCCGGGGTGATGTTGGCCGCTACCGCTTTTTCCTTGTTAGTACCCGGCATTGCTTACGGCAACGTGATCTGGCCTAGTCATGGTATTTATATCGTTGCTCTAGGCATGTTGATAGGCGCAGCGTTCTTACATTTTGCCGACCGTCAACTACCGCATGTGCATTTTGATGCCTTACCGGATGAGCAACTTACCTCATTAAAGAAAGTATGGTTGTTTATTATTGCCATCACCATTCATAACTTTCCTGAAGGTCTTTCAGTCGGTGTGAGTTTTGGTGCAGGCGATCTAAAAAATGGCTTGGTATTAGCGATTGCTATCGCTTTACAAAATATTCCAGAAGGTTTAGCCGTTGCCCTACCTTTGGTAGGCCTAGGCTATAACAAATGGAAAGCCGTAGGCATTGCCACCTTAACCGGCTTAGTTGAACCCATCGGTGGTTTACTGGGCGTTACCATGGTCAGCGTATTTCAATCAATATTGCCATTGGCGATGGGTTTTGCCGCAGGTGCTATGCTGTTTGTCATCAGTGAAGAAATTATTCCAGAGACTCACTCCAATGGCCGCTCACGTTATGCCACGTTTGCTTTATTAGGTGGCTTTATCATCATGATGGTCTTAGATAATATGTTGGGTTAGAAAAGGTCATCGCTAGCGGGTGCGATAGTTAGTGTAGGTCGGGTTAGCGATAGCGTAACCCGACATTTGAAGTCCCTACTATTAAAAAAGCTAAAGCTGTTTTACTCCAGAAGCCTCTAGCCTTTCGCCTTTTATCTTTTGTCTGCGATCATAAATGTCGGGCAAGAATGCCCGTCCTACATCACTAATATAAGGCGGGCAAAGGGCTCAGGGCGAAAGATTGAGCCTGACGTCTGTTCCCCAACATTTTAAAACAGCTAAAGCTGTTTTACTCCAGAAGCCTCTAGCCTCTAGCCTTTCGCCTTTTATCTTTTGTCTGTGATAAGAAATGTCGGGCAAGAATGCCCGACCTACATCACTAGCCTTTAACCTTTAACCTTTAACCTTTAACCTTTTGCCTTTTAACAAAGCATCTACCCAACTATAAAATCACGATGACCTTACCCGAACTACTCAACCTATTTAACACCGTCAATATTGCTAATGCCTATCAATCTGGCTTACAGCAACTACAAGCCATATTAAATGTTTCTTCACTATCTGAGCTTTCAGGGACCACAGCCACCAGTTTTGCTTTAATTTTTGCTGCTGAATTGGGCGATAAGAGCCAATTGGTCTGCATGATATTAGCGTCTCGCTATCGAGCTTGGCCGGTTTTTTTGGGCGCTTTGACGGCCTTTGTCTTACTTAATACCTTAGCAGTGATTTTTGGTGCTTTATTAGCGCATAACTTACCTGAACCTCTGATAGCAGGCATCGTAGCACTGTTGTTTGCTATTTTTGGCCTACATTCATTGCGGATTAAAGCCGATGATGAAGATGAACCACGACCCGAAAAAAACGGTAGTCATTTATTTTTTACCACCTTTTTACTCATTACCGTCGCTGAGTTCGGTGATAAAACTCAATTAGCCGTCGTTGCCTTAAGCAGTACTGTTGCACCACTAGCCGTGTGGTTAGGTGCAACGGCAGCACTGGCCTGCACATCGGCATTAGGCATCATTGCGGGTCGTAGTCTGTTAAAAAAGATACCTTTAGTGGTCTTACACAAAATCAGCGGATCATTATTTTTGCTATTAGCCGCCATTGCTGCCTACCGCAGTGCTCAAGCCTTAATTTAACCGACGATATAGCCTACAAAGCGGGGGCACACTGATATTTTGTGCTGCCACAGTAGATCCAATGCTTTAGCACTAGCCTATTTAGTCCGGTCGCAGTGCTTTCAATGCTCTGGCACCATGTATAAAATATGCCGCCACTGTGTTTCCAATGGTGTAGCACAATTTAAACTTATCGGGTCACAGTGGTTTCAATGCACTACCACACATATAATTTGTGCGGCCACAGTGCTTTTAATAAAGAACTACTAGGGTGTTTTTGTGCGCTCACACTGGCTTCACTGTAGGGCTGCATTAAGGTCAGTGCAGCCGTCATATTAAGTACTCAGAAATATTTAACCCACAAACTCACATCAGTTCATTACTAACCTACAGCTACATTAGGCTAGTAGTTTTATTAGTTTTTAGTTTTTAGTTTTTAGTTTTTAGTTTTTAGTTTTTAGCCTTTAGCCTTTAGCCCTTAGCCCTTAGCCTGCCCTAAAAAGAGCCCTGTTAATTTGTGAAAGCTTAAGCTCAAAGTGTCCTGAACTAAGTCAGTTACCCTTAAGAAATTAATATTGATATTTCTTTGATAAATAGTAAAAACTTAGTAAAGTGTTCGTAGTCCCAAGCCTATAAAAACAGAACTCTTTACAGTTGCATCACGATGCCTAAAAACTTTTTACTGATCTTATTCTTAGTCCATCCATTGTTTTCATCGAAACAGGCTATTACTACCATAGGTGTTCAATAATGGGCATCCTCATGCATGATAATCGTGATTTTTATAAGCTACTGTTTGATAATAGCGCTGAGCCTATCCTTATTATTAAGGACAATCTCTTTATTGATTGCAACGCCGCGGCTTTAACATTATTGGGTTATGCCAATAAGCAAGAATTCTTAACATTAGGGCCTGCTGATATTTCTCCAGCTTTTCAAGCTGATGGTATTTGTTCTAAAGAGAAGGCTGTAAAGTTCATCGCACGCATCTTAAGCTCAGGCTTTGAATGCTTTGAATGGACGTATCAACGTACCGATGGCGTACTGATTGATGTTCAAGTTTTGTTAACCGTCATGGTATTTAATAATGAGACTATTATTCATGTTATCTGGCGTAATATCCGTAATCAACAACAACAACAACAACAACAACAACAACAACAGCTATTGCTAGAAATTGCAGAACTTAAAAGCACTGTCCTTAGCCATCAGAACAAACAATTAACCTCGCTCAACCATCATTATCAAACCACTTTTCTACTTGCACCTATAGGCATCGCTCATCTATCGCCCAATGGGCAGTTCTTAGAAGTTAATGATAGTTTTTGCCAATTTATGGGTTATGACTATGAACACTTATTAGCCCTTACTACTCAACCACTAGAATGTCCTGCTTGTCTGCCGATATTCGCCTCTGTACTAAAGACTTTAATAGACCAAGACCAGCACTATATTATTAAGGAATCTATTTATATACACAAAAATGGCCAACGCATTTGGGCGCGCAGCACTTTTAAACTGATTAAAGATGCTGATGGCCAAATAGAGTATGTACTGCAATTGATTGAAGATATAACGCAACAAAAAGCCAATCAACAGCTATTAACCCTATTGTCTAAAGCCTTAGAACAAAGCCAAGGCCCTGTGGTTATCACTGACCTATCGGGGACTATGGAGTATGTTAATGCCAGCTTTATCGCTCTTTCGGGCTATAGCAAAGAAGACTTGCTTGGCAACAATCAGCGACTACTGAAATCAGGAAAAACGCCGAACAGCTCTTATCAGTCGATGTTTAAAGCCATGCAGGAAGGTCAAAACTGGCAAGGCGAATTTATT
>CAMDOP010000062.1 GCA_945903675.1 Crenothrix polyspora | reverse complement strand
TGCAATCATGCGAAAATTAATTCACGCTATTCACGGGATGTTGAAAAATGACGAACCTTTCGATAATACACGTTTCTATAAAATTCCGGTCTCGGCCGTATAGTGAAAAATGAACGTAAATACCTTTGACTTTGAACAGAGTATCTACGAAGACTCGGCAAATATAACAAACCCTGTAGGTCGGGCACATGCTTTTCGTGCCCGACAATTCAATCGCGTCATTATTCACCAAAATCATCGTTTAAATTTGTACCAACTTCGGACATATAAGCCCAATTGTGTGGATATATTCCAAGCTGCACAAAACGATGAAAACTTGAGTAAGCCCAATCACCAGGACGAACAGCAAGCCCATGCTTCACTGGATTCCAATGAATATAATCACAATGTTTTTCATAATCCCAATCGTCGCGAATTTGATGCTCCCAAAAGCGAGGTTGCCAAATGGTTTGCGCCCGTTTATGTTTTTGAGATAAAGAAGACGGTGTTTTGTATTTGTCTAGGCAGTAACGAGAGAAATGACCTTTGATAGCATTCCAACGCATTGAATAATCTATGTCATCGACTGGTAATGTCCAAATACAATGCAAATGATCTGGCAACAAGACAAAAGCGTCGATGGTAAACGGATGACGCATTCTCGTGTTATGAAATGCCGTCCTCAACAATTCTCGATTTTCAGGTTCGCACAAGATTTTACCTCGGTGAAACGTGACAACCGTAAAAAAATAAGTAGCACCCGGAGTTTTAACACGACGATATTGCATAATACGCCTTTAAAATATCGAGCAAGAATGCCCGACCTATTAATGACTAGGCAAATCTGAAGTCAAATCACGATCGTGCAATCGACCTTCAGTATGCGTCAGGGTTTCTTTTTCAATTAAGGGTGCTACAGGAGTTTCAGTTTTAAAAATACGCGCTCGGCTTTGGTCAGCAACAACAATTAAAGTTGTTTTCATAGAATAACCCCTAACATTATAAGTAAGTTTCCGATAAAAAAGATACTAAGTTGCCCCCAGAAAAGTTAAGACTAAAACATTTCTAACTAGGGATCGTTCTTTAATGAGCGGTTATTTTAACCGCTAATAAACAAGACACCATTCCTACAATTACTTAAGTGCGTGACAACGGATAGTTTTTTAGGATAAAGTTAGCCTGTTTAAATTTTAAGGTTATAAGTCACGTTGGTATAAATATAAATTTATCCTAAGACGAAGACCAGATCACAAACGACTTAACCTACACACTACCTTTTTACAGGATAGCTTTTAGTGAAATCACTGCCCGATCAATCAACATCAGAAGAAGTAGGCCTTATCGAGCCAGCATTAAAGGTAGTAGGCATTGGTGCTTCCGCTGGCGGCTTAGAAGCACTAACTACTTTCTTTATGAATTTGCCTTTAGATTCCGGCTTTGCCTTTATTGTTGTCACGCACTTAAGTCCTGATCGGCCCAGTTTATTGCCAGAATTATTACAAAAAAACACACTGCTTCCGATTCATATTGCCGAAAATGGCATGACTTTAAAAGCCAATCAGATTTTCATTTGTCCAGAGAACAAAGAACTAGCCGTAAACCATCGTCAGCTACAGCTGATCACTACGCCTAAACATAGCGGCGCTTATCATCCTATCGATATATTTTTACAATCGCTAGCGCACGACTGTCAGGCACAAAGTATCGGCATTATTTTGTCCGGCACCGGTACAGATGGCACGCTTGGTATTAAAGCGATAAAAGATGTTGCAGGCATTACTTTTGCTCAAGACCCTATCTCAGCTGGCTACGACGGCATGCCTAATAGCGCTATAGCTTCCGGCGACATTGATTTTGTATTGCCCGCAGAAGACATAGCCGCTCAACTCCTAGCCTGTTATCAAGCGCATGTTGATAATTCTGCAAGAAATAAAACTGAGCAAAATATAGATAACGAATCACTCTATAACATTTTGGATCTATTACATGAGCAATTAGGACATGACTTTTCAAAGTATAAGATCAACACCTTGCAACGACGTATTGCTAGACGCATGTCTATCCATCAACTTAACGACGCACAACTCTATAGCCAGTTTTTAATCGACAACCCCATAGAACAAGAACAATTACTGCAAGAATTATTGATTAATGTCACTAGCTTTTTTAGAGATAGTGAAGCCTTTGACGCTTTAGCGGCATTAGCATTACCCCTGCTATTTGCCAAAAAACCTAATGATTATAAGCTTAGAATTTGGGTGCCTGCCTGCTCTACCGGTGAAGAAGCCTACTCGCTGGCTATTTTATTTCATGAATATAGCGCTAAAATCGGCAAACCCTTGCGCTTACAGTTATTTGCCACCGATTTGGATGCCTCTTGCATTAATAATGCAAGATCAGGAACTTATCCCTTGTCGATTGCTGGCGAGATCTCTGCAGAACGCTTGGCAAATTACTTTAGCTTAGAAAATAATGAATATCGCATTAACAAAGCGATACGTGAAACCGTGGTCTTTGCCCAGCACAATTTAATTTCAGATCCGGCCTTTACGCGCATGGATTTAATTAGCTGCAGAAATTTATTAATTTATTTAGACGCCGAATTACAAAAACAAATTATACCTATATTCCATTATGCCCTTAATCCTGATGGTATTTTGTTTTTAGGCAGCGCAGAAAGTATAGGTGCTTTTAACCAGTTATTTACCTGCTTACACTAATACTGCTACCGTAAATATAAAACACATAAAATCATACCCTTGAACATGCGTCGTTTCTTGGTACCGTCAACAAAGGAAAAGATTTTGGTCGGCGTTTGACTGCCCTTGGTTGACTCTTACGTTTTTGTTTTCCAATGGCTGTTGATGCTATCGCCTTTAATAATTTCCTTAAAGCGCTTGTGAGTCGATTTCCTGTCAAACTTACTATCTGCTTGGAGGCTTGAATGATGAGTTGCACTGCTGATCTGAAACTCAATTGGCGGGGAATTTTCTCATGCAGACTGGCCGCCTGCGCCAAATTTTCACGAATGATGTTGTATGCCAATAAATGGATAGCTATCTCCTTCCTTACCATGTCAGGTGTTTTGCATCGTAACATTTCCATCCCCATATTTGTTTTGATTGAACGAAAATCTAGCTCAATTTTCCAGCGCTGTATATAAAGCATGGCAAGCTCTTGTTTATGAAAGCTCTTTGCATTTAACAATGTGCTCACATAAATCCTGCCGTTTACCGCAAACTCTCGGATAGTCATCGCTTCTGGCAAGTCGTTATATGCCTGCTGCGACATCCACACCGGTTTTCGTTTGGGTTTTAGCCATTCAATCAAATGGTCTTTTGCGCCTAGGCGGACACCTAAGCTGAAATCCACTTTTTTCCGGGCATGTATTGGAAATAGCACAGGGATTCCGCTAGCCTGCAAAAGCGCAATAATAGCAAAGGTACAGTAATAGCGGTCTGCCATCAGTAAGTCTCCAATTGACAGACTGCCAAACAGCTGGCTGAGCAATGATGTTTCGCCAGATCCCTTGCCTTGATAGGCTCCCAAGCTATAGTCGAGTACCGCTCCTGTAGCCAAAGAAATCAACACAACCATACGTGCAATCGGAAAGCCTAAGCCAGGTTTTTGACTGTCCAGTTGAGGAAAGTCTGCCTGATTCTCGGCTGTATCGGGCATCTGAACGGTTGCGCCATCAGTAAGGACAACGTTATAACCCTTCCATCGCCATGCCGCGAGAGCTTGGTTGTGGAGATCCAAACCAGCGACTGTGGTGGCTGCCTTGAGCTCCTTTAGTGGTAAGCGTTGTCGTGCTTTACAGTAAGGTCCTGTATTAATCGTATTCGCTGATTGCCCGTCGACGATACGGTCAATCAAAACGCCTGCTACGGCTTGCTTACAGGAGCCGTCATCACTTAACACTTGGAAAATAAAGGCTTTAAGTGTAACTAAGGGCGTGAATACCGAGGAACGTTTATGTGGTGTATTGGTAATAATGTTGGCAATGCTGTCGGCAGAAAAAAAACCTCAACGCCTAGTTCCTTAGATTGCAAAAAAGATTTTTTGAAGCGGTCAATTTGCTGCTTAATACGGTTATTTTTAATAGCTGGCATGATCAAGTTATTGATAGGGCTGTGTAATGACCTTAATTCTACCAAAATTAAATTTATTATGAGCCTATCTATTTGTAACTTATAGATTAATTACATTTGCGGTAGCAGTATTACTGCTTACACCCTAAACATAAATTCTATCTACGTTCCTCCGTGCATATACAGCCATTGACAGCCTTAGCAATACGTTAACCCTTATACAGTAGGCGTTTTGAGCAGTCTTTGAATGAGCTATCACCCGAACGTAGAACAGAAACGACGACCTTACAAGTAGAACATTTTTTATTGGATAAATATGTTCCCATCAGCTTTATCATTAATATAAAAGGTAAGATTTTTTATATCCATGGCCAATCGGGTGCTTATATACAGCCACCTACTGGATTACCTAACTGGAACATTATAGAAATGGCCAGAGAAGGCTTGCGCTTTCCACTAGCTTCTACCTTACGCTTGGCAGAAAAAAGCTCTGATAACCTCTTTACTCATAAAAACATCATCATCAATAATGATGGGCACATAGAATCCATAGATTTAACTATCGAAAGAATAAACAGTCCTGAAGCCCTCAAAAATTTATTCGTGGTATCTATCATACCCAGCACGCTGATAGCACCAGAACTGAATACTTCTCTGTTTCTGTCGCCTAGCCTTCCTAGCGAAAAAGATAATCTTGAACATGAACTGTACTTTACTAAAGAATCCCTTAATGCGGCCATTGCCGATTTAGAAATCAGCAATGAAGAATTACAGTCCTCTAATGAAGAACTACAAAGCACGAATGAGGAACTAGAAACCACTAAAGAGGAAATGCAGTCCCTCAATGAAGAACTATCCACCATTAACACTGAGCTACAAAAGAAAATTGAGTCGCTATCTGAAGCTAACGATGACATGCAAAATTTGCTCAATGGTACCGACATCGCCAGTATTTTTCTGGATTGTGATTTAAAAATAAAACGCTATACCCGGCAAGCAAAAAATATCTTTAAGCTCATCGATACGGATACGGGAAGACCGCTTGCAGATTTAACCTCTAATCTTTGCTATGACAATTTATTAAATGATGCTCAGCAAGTATTAGAAACGCTGATCATTAAAGAGGCGGAAGCCCAAACCCGAAGCAAAGATTGGTATTTAGTGCGTATTTTGCCTTATCGAACTACCGAAAACATTATTGATGGCCTGGCCATTAATTTTATTAATATCAATAAGCTTAAAGTCGCAGAACTTTATGCACATCAAGCTTATTTAATGACCGCTATCGTCAATACCGTACCTCAGCCCATGTTAGTGCTAGATCATAAGCTCTGTATCAGCTTAGTTAATCCAGCGTATCTTAAAAACTATGGCCTTAATCATGATGATTTCATAGGACAGTCTTTGTTTAGCATTCATAATAGCGCCTTTAATACGGCAGCCTTACGTGATTTACTCAACCATACCATAAGCCATAACCAAGCCTTTACTGACTTTAAGATAGATGTACTGTTTCCGCTGACCGGCATTAAGTCATTATTACTAACGGGCTGTTCATTAAAGCTAAGTCTAGATATTCCGCCTCATATTTTATTAAGCATTAATGAAAGGCCTAGCTCATGAATATTATTTTGCTTACCCTAAGTTTTTCATTATTGATCATAAAGGGGCTATGCTGATGAGCCAGTGTTCAGATATTACTAACTTACGTCTATACGCGGAACAGATGAGCAATAAACATCAGGGTCAGCAACTAAACCATGCCTATCCAGATATAGTTAAAATGACAGCTGATGAAATTCAGGCACTCGTTTATGAGCTACAAGTGCATCAAATTGAGCTAGTCATGCAAAATGAAGAACTCATCAATACCCAGCAGGTACTCAGAAAATCTCAACAGGACTATACGCGCATTTATGACTTTGCACCTATTGCCTATTTAACATTATCGCAGCAAGGCGTTGTCCAACAAGCAAACAAAGCCGCTATTGCGCTATTTGATCAGTCACATGAAAAACTTCTTAATCAACGATTAGAAAAGCTGATTCATGCTGATGATCAAGATGCTTATTATCTTTTTTTTCGTAAGCTGCTAAAAGAACAGTCCAACTCTCATCTAATTGTCCGAATACCTCTTACTCATCACTATAAACAGTTACAGCTCTGCCATAGCCAGGACTTGTATCAATGCTCGAATGAGGAATGTCCACAGTTCAAAGAATTTGTTTACTTAGAATTAAATGCCATTGTTGATCAGCAAGAAAACAATGAGTTAATAATTTATTTAGCTATCAAGGATGTGACCGCCCATAAAGTTCTGGAAGATACCCTAGCGTGTCTCAATAAAAAACAAGCCGAAAAAATCAATCAGCAGTATTCCGCTCTGACTAACCATCAAGATCTTTTAAATCTAAAAACAGCAGAGCTTCAGGATTTACATCAAACGAGCTCAAAGCTTGCAGAAGCCAGTTCCCATATTTTTAATGTCTCTAGCGAAGGGATTGTGATGCTCAGTCTATTGGGCGTCATTGAATCAACTAATCCTGCCACCTGCTTACTGTTTGGTTACAGCGAAGCGCAGCTTTTAGGGATGCCCTTTAACCAACTGTTACTAACACCCTTATTTACTGAATCTAGTATCGATTTGTTACAAAACAGCCAAAAAAATATTGCCTCTAACTATAGAGTAGAAGGTCTTCATAGTAATGGTTCTATTGTGCCCTTATCACTATCCTTAGTCGACTTTACACTTAACCAATCCGAGCATTTTGCTATTGTCATGCGTGATAACAGCTTATCACTGCAACAAGAACTACTTGAGAAAACGCATTTGGATGAAATAGCCCGTATGACACGCTTAAGTCTTATCGGTAGCATGGGCTCCGGCATTGCTCATCAAGTTAATCAACCTTTGACCGCTATCAGCAATTATAGCCAAGCCTGCATACAACTGATTAAGGCTAAAAATCCGAACTTAACTAAGCTCAGCGAGATTCTAAGCAAAACTTATGAACAAGCCCAAAAAGCCGGAAAAATTATCCACAGCATGAAAGATTTAGCCAGCCAACGTACAACCTCACGCACGATGACCTCTATTGACACGCTGATTGAAAACGCCGTCAACTTCTGTGCTCATGAATGTTATGAGCACAATATTAGTGTGACGCTTGAGTTCAATCCTAATATTCCTGAAGTAGCGGTTGATAGTGTGCAAATTGAGCAAGTGATACTCAATCTTATTAGAAATGCTATAGATGCCTTAAAAGAGCAGGTCAGTAATGGCGATAAAACTATTTCAATACAAACTCAAGTAAATAAAGACCTAGTAGTCCGCATAAAAGATAACGGTCCTGGTCTAACTGATGTGCAAAAAGAAAAAATACTGATGCCTTTTTATACTAGCAAAGCGAGTGGAATGGGTATGGGACTCTCCATTAGTCGCTCCATCATTGAAGCCCATGGCGGAACCCTTAACTTTAATAGCAAATTAGCGGCCGGCACTACTTTTTACTTTAACTTGCCTGTTAATGGAGAAAACCTATGAAAGCTAAGTCCTCATTAGCTACCGTTTATGTAGTTGACGATGAGCTTTCGGTGCGTGATTCATTAGAAATATTACTGGGATCTAATAACATGAAGGTTATCAGTTTTGATTCAGCAGAGGCCTTTTTAGAGCATTATAAGCCGAGTGAATCCGATTGCCTGATCTTAGATGTGATGATGCCATCCATGAGTGGTCTTGAATTACAAACTATCATGGAAGAACGCAATATCTGTATACCGATTATTTTTATCAGTGGCCATTCTGGTATCCCAGAAACAGCAAAAGCCTTTAGAGCCGGTGCAGTACATTTTCTGGAGAAACCTTTTGATTATGATCAACTAAAAGACTGTATTCATGAAGCCTTAAAAAAAGGCAAATCATCTCTAAAAGAGTTTATACACAAGCGTAAAGCGACACTGCTGGTAGAGCAATTGACCGAGAGAGAGCGCGAAGTTTTATTACTCATTACCCAAGGCAACGCCAATAAAGACATCGCCAGATATCTAAAAATCAGCACGCGCACCGTAGAAGCGCATCGTATTCATATTAAAGATAAAACTCAAGCCAGAAGTTTAGCCGAGCTAACCACCTTGGTTATTCATGCTAAGTTGGGCTGATGACAATTCTGTATGTTTTAAAACGCTGAACTGAAGCTCAGCACTCCACACAAACTGTTTTCGCTTAACTGTGGGCAGTGCAGTAGGTCGGGTTAGGCGCTAGCCGTAACCCGACATATTTACAACATGGTTGGACTGCATGCTTTTCGCAACCCACACTACTCGGCATCAATGTTGGGTTAACGATAGAGCCGTTAGCCCAACCTACTGTAACTATGTCTTGGTGGATGCGCTGGCGCAACCTGTACTTGCAATCAAATACCCGCACCACCTTGAAATAATTCACTACGAGTACTGGCTTGACTGATATTACTGCCGGGCGGCACGCTGTGGGTCAGCCAAACATTACCACCGATGGTTGAGCCTTGACCGATAGTGATACGCCCCAGTATGGTAGCTCCCGCATAAATAACGACATTATCTTCAACAATCGGATGTCTAGCATTACCTTTAACTAATAAGCCATTGTCATCCTTTTGAAAACGTTTGGCACCTAAGGTAACCGCCTGATAAACACGGACATAACGACCTATAATAGCAGTTTCACCGATAACCACCCCTGTACCATGATCGATAAAGAAACTCTCTGCAATTTGAGCGCCAGGATGTATATCAATGCCCGTTGCTGAATGCGCCAACTCTGAAATCATACGCGCGACCAAAGGCGCCCCTAACTGATAAAGAATATGCGCTAAGCGATGATGCATGATTGCAGTAATACCCGGATAACACACCAAAACCTCATCAGGACTCCGTGCAGCAGGATCACCCTCAAAAGCGGCTTGTATATCGCTATCTAGCAATTGTCTGACTTTAGGTAGTTGCGCTGCAAACTCTCTGGCAATGATAATCGCCTGTTGATGCGCAACATTATCGATACCTTGATGTCCCGATATAAATTGTAATTCCCGTCGGATTTGCGTGTGCAACTCACGTAATAAGGTTTCTAAAGTATGACCTACAAAATAATCGATGCCCTCATCATTCAAATCAGGTCGACCCAAACGGTTAGGAAATAATACGGCTCCCAATCCATCCAAGATTTTATGTAGTTCTTTACGTGACGGTAATTTAGGTGGCTTATCTAGCAGATTGCGTGTTTCTAAGGATTGCACACGTAAATCTCTAAGCTGTAAGACCAACCCATCAATGCCCCAATTATATTGGCCACCTACTCGTGCAGCATCATTCATGTAGCCAAACCACCTGCATCAAACAAGCCTTCAAACAAAGGTGAACTTAAATAGCGCTCACCTGAATCGGGCAAGATGACCACTATGATTTTACCGGCGTGCTCTGGACGCTTAGCGACCCTTACCGCAACAGCCACCGCTGCGCCGCAAGAAATGCCCGCCAAAATACCTTCTTCTCTGGCCAAGCGTCGTGCAAAATCTATAGCCTCTTCATTACTGACTTGTTCAATATCATCAATCAGTTGTAAATCAAGCACACCGGGTACAAAACCAGCACCTATACCTTGTATTTTATGTGGCCCAGGCTTAAGTGGTTCACCCGCACGCGCTTGAGTTAAAACCGGACTAGCGCTAGGTTCTACGGCAATAGAGATAATGGCCTTACCTTGAGTTTGTTTAATATAACGAGTCACGCCGGTAATGGTGCCGCCCGTACCTACCCCTGAGATTAAAATATCAATTGCACCATCGGTATCATTCCAGATTTCTGGCCCAGTCGTACGTTCGTGTATGGCTGGATTAGCTGGATTTTTAAACTGTTGTAGCAACACATAACGTTCAGGATCGGAGGCGGCAATTTCTTCGGCTTTGGCAATGGCACCACTCATACCTTTAGCACCTTCGGTCAACACCAATTTAGCACCATAAGCAATGAGCAACTTACGACGTTCTAAACTCATGGTTTCAGGCATGGTTAAGGTAAGAGGTAAACCTCTGGCGGCTGCGACAAAAGCCAAAGCTATACCCGTATTACCACTGGTAGGCTCTACCAATTCTTTACCAGGCCCCAGCAAACCACGCTGCTCTGCATCCCAAATCATCGCAGCACCAATACGGCATTTAACTGAATAAGCCGGATTGCGACCTTCAATTTTTGCCAATATAGTCGCAGAACTACCGTCGGTAATGCGGTTAAGTCGCACCAAAGGTGTGTTGCCTATGCTATGAGAATTATCTTGATACCAATGTGACATAACCGTCTCCTTATCATTTAATAGCTGATATTTAAATAACTGATGTTACGCAGCCATTCAGCTGTTTATAAAAAACAAATAATGAGGTCGCTATCGCGACGACTTTTGTATCGGGTAATCGCACCCGAAGGCGAGATACTTTCTTTTGCGCCGCCAAAAGAAAGTATCCAAAGAAAAGGCGGCTCGATTGCCGCTTCTTCCTGCGCTCCTCGATTTTGTCGGGGGTCGGTAGAGAGGGCTTCCTGCCCTCCTACCGACGCGCGGCATCCATGCCGCACCCCTTCGGGCTAATCCCAACAAAACCTGCGGTGCTCGGCGCGGCAAACGAGAGTAAAACGACGTTACTGCGTAACATCAGTTAAATAACACGCACCGATAATACGCCATCAATAGCACGTAATTGCTCTACTACTTCTTCAGAGGCAGCGGCATGAATATCCACCAAAGTATAAGCATAATCACCTTTTGATTTATTAAGTAAATCAAGAATATTAAGACCTGCTGCGCCTAAAATAGAAGAAATATGACCCACTACGCCAGGTTTATTTTCATTAGCAATACTTAAACGAAAACCTTCACCGCTAGGAGTTACTATGACTTCTGGAAAGTTAACCGAATTACGAATCGTGCCATGCTCTAAATACTCACGCAATTGATCAGCAACCATAGCCGCGCAATTATCTTCCGCTTCTTCAGTCGACGCACCTAAATGAGGTAAAGCAATAGCGCGTGGATGATTAATTAAGGCGCCTGTTGGAAAATCACAGACATAAGCTAATAACGCGCCGCTGTCTAAGGCAGCGAGTACGGCAGCCTCATCAACAACCCCTGCACGAGAGAAGTTAAGTAAGATAGCGCCTTTCTTAATGCGTTTAATATGCTCTTCACTAATCAAGTTCTTGGTTTTATCATTCAGCGGAATATGAAGACTGATCAAATCTGAACGTGAAGTCAGATCATCGATACTAAGCGCTTGTTCGGCTGATGAGGTTAATTTCCAAGCATTTTCTAGCGACATGAAAGGATCAAAGCCAATAATATTCATGCCTAAAGCAGCTGAAGAATTAGCCACTTTAACGCCGATAGCACCTAAACCCAAAACACCTAAAGTCTTGCCAGAAAGCTCAAAACCAGCGAAATGTTTCTTTTCATTCTCAATTTGTTCATTCAGGCTTTCATCGCTACCTTTAATATCTCTAACGAAATTTAATGCAGGTACGATATTTCTGGCGGCCAACAACATACCAACAATGACTAATTCAGCCACAGCATTTGAATTAGCACCTGGAGCATTAAATACGGGAATTCCACGCTGAGTGTATTCAGCAACAGGAATATTATTAACCCCTGCGCCAGCACGACCTACTGCCTTTAAAGAAGCGGGAATGGCTTGTTCATGTAAGTTAAAAGAACGTAACATGACGGCATCAGGGCTATCGACTTGCGCGCCAACTTGATACTGATCATCAGGAAACTTATCAAGTCCCGCTCGTGAAATGTTGTTGTAAGTCAAAATTTTAAACATGGTGTTCCCTTGTAATGGCTGAAATTTAGTCGTGTATGGATCGTTATGTGGTTCAAAGTAGGGGCTACTGCGCTTCTTTAGTAAAGGCTAACTCATTCGCCACTGTTAATATAATGATATTATTAGATGATTATATCTGTTTTACAAATAGAAGAAGTATCGATTATCACGATACCAGCAGTTATTGCTTGTCGACTATTGTTTGTAATAACATTATTTCAGCTGAAAATCTTGCAGACTAGCGCCCAATGAGCGTAAATGCTTTATTATTAGCACCCTAAAAACAACCTGCCTAAAGAGCTATAATAAAAATAATGAGCCAGCCTTCAGTAGATCATTCCGACCGTCGCTTATCCCTAATTATCTTATTTGCAGGTACATTATTTGTCAGTGCCTCACTGATGTTTGTTCTGCAACCCTTATTTGGCAAGTTACTGTTACCTTTACTTGGTGGCTCTCCAGCGGTATGGAACACCTGCATGGTGTTTTATCAAAGTCTGTTATTCATTGCTTATCTTTATGCGCATTTGCTGTCCACGCGCTTCCAACAACGCCGCCAAGTTCAAATTCATACCGTCATTATACTCATCAGTTTATTAGCTCTGCCGGTTGCCTTACCTGAAAATATAGCACCACCCACCGACAGCAATCCTACCTTTTGGTTATGTTGGACTTTATTCTTAGCCATAGGCTTACCCTTCTTTGTTATTTCGACTACCTCACCACTGATTCAAAAATGGTTTGCTAATATCGGCCACCATACCAGTCACGACCCTTATTATCTTTATGCAGCTAGCAACGCTGGTAGTCTGTTGGCTTTACTTAGTTATCCGTTTCTTGTGGAACCCGCCATCGGCTTAGCACAGCAAAAAACCAGCTGGAGTTTTGGCTATTTAATACTCTGTGCATTAATAGCCGTTTGTGCAAGGGTGCTATGGAAAACTAGGCAAGCCACAGCCATTATCGAAACGAATAGTCCAGAAGCCAGCTCACTAAGTCTGCGTCGAAAATATCATTGGATGGCCTTGGCTTTTGTTCCATCAAGTTTATTGCTAGGTCTGACCAACTTCATTAGCACCGATATTGCTTCTGTACCCTTATTATGGATTATTCCCTTAACCTTGTATTTGCTGTCTTTTGTTATCGTATTTTCTAAATGGAGCGATGCGATTCATCCACTGATGGTTAAATGCCAGCCGCTAGTTTTAATCCCCTTTATCGCCTACGCCTATATTAATCCAGCGGACTTACCTTATTGGGCCTATCTGATTTTACATTTACTGGCTTTTTTCTTTGCCGTTATGGTTTGTCATGGCGAGTTAGCAAAGAATCGGCCATCAACCCAGCATTTAACGACCTTTTATTTGATCATGTCTTTTGCCGGCATGCTGGGTGGCATGTTTAATACCTTTGTCGCGCCCTTTATCTTCAATGGTATTTATGAATAGCCTCTGATGATAGTGGCCGCTCTGTTACTGCGCCCAGGGGTTGTTTTAACAGTCAATAAAAGTTTGCTTCTACAAATAATAGCGCCTTTATTACTGATAGTAGCTAGTCTAGTTATTTATA